>JAEXNS010000096.1 GCA_023439605.1 Bacillota bacterium
TCAAAAAATCGTAGGTTTCCAAAGGGCAACGCCCTTGGTCGCTTTCCGCAGAAAGCGAAATCTTTATGCTTCAAGAGCTTTTTTGCTTCTTTTTGCGATAGAAAAAGAAGCGGAGTTTGAGGCAGAGACTCATAAATTGCCTCAGCAATTTGCTTAAGTTGACGACATTGGGCGCCCGGAAAGCCTGGTCGACTCAGCAGAGTCTAAACTCTACAAAATCTTAAACTTTACCTTTAATGGCTGAATATTAAACTTTATATTTTTATTATAACAAATAATTATAAAAAACTCTATGTTTTTTTATGATTTTATGGTAAAATAATAATTAAGGTTCTTATTCAGCAATATTTTTTACCGAAGGTCCAGAGAGACTGGAAAGCTCGGTCGACTCCGCAGAGTCCGAAACTCCTGCCTAATGGTTAACCTACTGTTGTGAGTTAATAATAAAAATCAAAGATTACTTTTTTAAAAAATAATAAAATAAATTTTAAGGACGTGTATAATATGTTTAATAACGATCTAATAATGCGTGAAATAGAATCCCTCACAAAGTTTTTGGCTAGAGCAGTATTTCACCTTGATGTTACTGAAGATGAAATAATCGACGAGTATGGTTTTATAAACGGCGAGGATTTGACTTGGCGTATGCTTATGACTAAAATAAATGTAGGAAAAATAGACGAAGCAGAAAAGTTTATTATTGAAAAAACCTGTAATGATACAAAATTTCAATATTTAAGAATTGCCATAGATTTTTATGCTGAACTTGATAAGCTTGAAGATTCATTCCTTGAAGAACATGATTATCCCAGAGAAAACATTTTAAACGGACTTAACAAAATAAAGGAAATATATAATTACGGTGAAAGTTAATGGATTATGTACATATAGGAAATGTTAAAATAAAAAAAACAGCTGCACTTGCTCCAATGGCTGGAGTTGCTGATAGAGCATATAGAGTTTTAAATACTGAGTTTGGATGTTCATACACCGTAAGTGAAATGATTTCTGCAAAAGGTCTTTGTTATAACGACAAAAAAACAGAAGAATTATGTTTTATATCCCCAGAAGAACGTCCAACAGCTTTGCAAATTTTCGGAAGTGAACCCGAATTTATTTTTAAAGCTGTAAATATATGTACAAAATACAAACCCAATATAATTGATATAAATATGGGTTGTCCTGTTCCAAAGGTAGTGAACACAAATTCTGGGAGTGCCTTAATGAAAGATATCTCACTTTCAAAAGAAATTGTTATAGCTGCAAGAGAAGCGGCGAAGGATATTCCTGTCACCGTAAAAATAAGAAAAGGATGGGACGAAACAAAAATTAATGCTGTAGAGTTCGCTAAGTCAATGGAAACGGCAGGTGCTTCTGCTATAGCTATACACGGCAGAACAAAAAATCAAATGTATTCTGGAAAAGCGGACTGGGATATAATTAAATCTGTAAAAGAAAGCGTCTCTATTCCAGTTATAGGAAACGGAGACGTAAAAACTCTAGAAGATTGTCTAAACATGTATTCATATACAAACTGTGATTTAGTTATGATAGGTCGAGCTTCTTATGGAAATCCGTGGATTTTTAAGGCTATAGATTATTATTTTGAAAATAAAACTTTTGTCTCACCTTCTATTGATGATAAACTTAATACTCTACTTTATCATGTAGAATTAATTTTAAAATCTAAGCCTGAGCATATTGCCATAAGAGAGGCCAGAAAACATTCTGCATGGTATTTGACTGGTTTATATGGTGCTGCATCTTTTCGTGCAAAATGCAATACACTTGAAAATTTTGAAGATGTAAAAAAATTAGTTTCTGAATTTAAAAATCTACAATATAATCATAATTAATATTTGTTGCTATTTAAACATTAAAGTTAAAGTTTTAATCTATTTTTTTCAAAAAATCGTAGGTTTCCAAAGGGCAATGCCCTTGGTCGCTTTCTGCAGAAAGCGAAATCTTTATGCTTTAAGAGCTTTTTTGCTTCTTTTTGCGATAGAAAAAGAAGCGGAGTTTGAGGCAGAGCCTCATAAATTGCCTCAGCAATTTGCTTAAGTTGACGGTTTTACAGGAGTTTCGACTCTACGGAGTCGACCGGGCTTTCTGGTCGCCCTGGACCTTCTGTAAAATGTCTCCACCCTATACATATGGCTTAATAGTAATATTTAAAGTGCGATTGATTCTAATTGCACTTTAAATATTTGTACACAATAAACATAAAATCAATTTATTTTTGTAATATAATACAAAGTTTATTTTAGGTGAGATATTATTGGCTTTTAATCAGTTTTATATGTATCTGTAAAAATATTTAGGGAGGTTTTTTATGATAAAAATGAATTATACTATTAGTTTAACAAATAAATGTAATCTAAACTGTGAATATTGTTATGAAAAAAACTTAAATACTGAATTAGGCTCTTTAAGTGAAGATACTGCACGATATACGGTTAATTTTTTAAAAAATAAGCCGATAGACATTTTATACTTGTTTGGCGGCGAACCTCTTTTAATGAAAGAAATGATAAAATATCTTACTTTAAATATAAAAGCCGAAAAGTATGTTATCACAACAAATGGAGTCCTTTTAGAAGAAAACTTTGTTAAGTGGTGCAGTGACAACAATGTAGCCATAAATTTGTCACATGACGGTAAAGATTGTTCTAAAAGAGGCTTAGATGTATCTTTTCTAAATGAAAAACTAAAACTTCTTCTTAAATATCGTCCTGAAACCTTGGTTCAAATGGTTTATAATGAAGAATCCTTAATGGATTTAGAAAAAAATATTCTATATTTCAAAGAATTGGGTGTGAAGAAAGTTTTCCCGGCTATGGATTCCTTCTTAAAACCTAAAGACATAGATGCATTTGCGGATAATATGAAGATGGTTTGGGAAAGATTATATAATATTACCGATATATATATATTACAATTTGGAGATAAAATAAAAGTATTAAACGGAAAACCCATCACCCCATGTGAAATAGGGAAAAAAAACATGTATATAAACTGGGATGGCAAAATCTATCCTTGTGTTCAATTTCAAAATAGAGAAGAGTTCTGTGCTGGAGATGTAATAAATGGCTTAAACATAAAACCTTTATTGCAAAGACACCCGAACTACTCAAATGTAGCCAAAAGATGTGATGGATGTGAAATATCCCAATATTGTCAAAACGCTTGTGCATGCCGAAAAATGTCTTCAACAAATGGACTTGATGATATATCTGAAGCAGCATGTATAGAACAACAAGTTCTTTTATTAACAATTCTAAACAAACAAATAAATGAAATTTATAGGAGATAATTATTATGAGAAAGTTCACAAAGCAAATTTCAACCTTAATAGCCTTAGCAACAGCGGTATCAGCAAATCCATCTATAGTAACTGCAGAAAATGTAGAAGATATAAGTTATATGGGTGGTTTAGCTCCATACACAGAAGAAATCGTTACTCCAACTGCAGGTGTCATGATGTACACTGAAACAGAAGTTACACCTTTGATGGGTGATGTGTATTACACCTATGAAACAACAACATATGAAACAACAACTGAGTTTTCTTGTGCTGGTGCTTTCATGAATACTGATGATTACTACTGGGAAACTACACCTGATGATTATTACAACTGGGAAACCACTACAACAACTACTTATGATATGCCTATTGGTACTTTCATGAATACTGACGATGAATACTGGGGAACACTAGAAACCACAACCACTACATCATTGGGCACTTGGGTTGAAAGTAATTCAAATACTTTCAGTACAAATCAAGAAATCTACACTCCTTTTTATGGTGATATAGATTTAGATGCTCAAATCACTAATACCGATTTAGTTTTAATATGTCAAGTTTTAATACAAGATGTTGAATTAAACGATGAACAAAAAAAAGCCGCTGATATTAACAAAGATGGAGAAAATGACATAGCAGATGCTGCTTTGATAAAATCTCATTTACTCGGCGACGACGTTCCAAATATCGATGTTCCTATAATCACCACAACGGAATATACTAATGAATATACATTTACTACAACTGAACCTACTACAACTACTTATGATATGCCAATAGGTACATTTATCAATTAATTTATTAAAAAGCTGTTTTACTCTCGTTATAAGAGTAAAACAGCTTTTTTTTGGTTACTATTTAGCTAATAAAGGTGAGATTTACAATTTCAGTCTCACCTAAAGCTGTAGTCATTATAATTTTAATATATATCCTGTCTAACTAATGACGGAATTTCAATAAATTTTCATATAAAATATGTATAAAACTAGTTTGTTTTTGTAATATAATACAAATTTTATTTTAGGTGAGATATTATTGATTATTAATCCGTTTTATAATTATCCGTAAGATATTTATTAGAAGGTTTTTTATGACAAAATAAATATACTATTGGCTTAACAAATAAATGAAATTTATAGGAGGTAATTATTATGAGAAAGTTCACAAAGCAAATTTCAACCTTAATAGCCTTAGCAACAGCAGTGTCCGCAAATCCATCTATTATTAATGCAGAAAGTACAAGTGACGCCCAATACATGGGTATTGCACCATATACAGAAGAAACTGTAGTAAGTAGAACTGCCGGTATTGCTATGTCCACTGAAACAGAAATGACACCTTTGATGGGTGATGTGTATTATACATCATATCCAGAAATTATATCAACTATAGGTACTATTGTTACCTATGATTCAGAAACTACTACCACTACTACTGATGATTACTATGTTGAAACCACCCACCCTATTACGGCTATTGGTACTTTCGTGAATACCGATGATTACTATGAGGAAACCATCTATGTAACTACACCTATAGAAGCTTTCGTTGATACCAGTTATGATTGGGCAACTTCTCCAGCACTCACAGGTGCTTCGCCTGCAGCAGGATGGCCATATTCAACCACACCAACACAGGATATTTACCAATCTTTTTATGGTGATATAGATTTAAGTGGTAAAATCAATAATTCCGATTTGGTATTAATATGTCAGGCTTTAATACAAGATGTGGACTTAATTGCTCAACAAAAAGCATATGCAGATATTAATCAAGATGGAGATGTCGACATCGCTGATGCTGCTATGATAAAATCCCATTTACTTGGTGACGATGTTCCAAACATCGATTACCCATTAACTACTACCACAGAATCTACTGAATACACTTCAACAACAACTACTACCACTTATGATATGCCAATAGGTACATTTAGCAATTAATTATTAAAGCTGTTTTACTCTCGTTTAAGAGTAAAACAGCTTTTTTAGTTACTATCCAGCCATATGTATAGGTCGGAGCTATTTTACCGAAGGTCCAGGACGACCAGAAAGCCCGATCGACTCCGCAGAGTCGAAACTCTTGTAAAACCGTCAACTTTACCTTTAGAAGCCGAATATCAATCTTTTTTACCCATCTATCAAGCCTAGTTTTTTCATTACTTGTACTAGTTTGTCAATATTTATTGGTTTTGATGCATATGCATCACACTCATATTCCATTGCCTGTTTTACAATTTCAGTCTCACCTAAAGCTGTAGTCATTATAATTTTTGAACGTTTTTCTTGTGGAATATTATTTTGCTTTTCTAAATCCCTAATTACTTTCAAAACCTTAATTCCATCAACTTTAGGCATCATTATATCTAAACATATTAAGTCATAAGTTTCGTTTTCTTTACTAGACATCATAAAAGCTTCTACTGCCTCTAAACCATCTACAACTATATCACATTCACCATACTCTGAAAGAATTTTACTTAAAAACTTTCTACTAACCATATCATCTTCTGCAATCAATATTTTATTCATTTTTCACCCTCCATTTTTTTATAAATCTTTTAATATTTTTTCGATTTTAAACAAATATTCTTCTGCTTGTTTAAAGTTGCTTTTCCTTGCTGCCATTTCCATCTTAAAAGCATAGTTTTTAACATTTTCAATACTCATTTTTTGAAATTCTAATTTTAAATTATGTGCACTTATTTCTAGCTGTGTATCATCTTCATCCAAGATAGCTATTTTGATAATTTTAATTATATCATCTATATTTTGCTTATCAATGTCATTTATATTAGATTCAAATTCTTCTATATAATTTGAAGTTTGATTAATAATACTATTTACTTCTCTAGTATATTCACCTGCATAAATGTTTTTTTCAATAGTTTCATATAAAATTTCTAAAGAAATTGGCTTTGGTACATAATCGTCCATACCACTTTCTAAAAACTTTTCTCTATCCCCCATAAGTGCAAATGCAGTAACTGCAATTATAGGTGTATGATTTCTTCCATTTTCCTTTTCAATATTTCTTATAGCTTTTACAGCTTCCACACCATCCATTTTAGGCATGTTGATATCCATAAGAATCAAGTCGTATTTTTTGTTTTTATAAAGTTCCAATGCCTCCAAACCATTTGTTGCACAGTCAACTTTGTACCCTTTTTCTATCAACATTTTATACAAAACTCTTTAACTTATGTTATCATCTTCAACAATTAAAAACAATTCATTTTTTGAGCTTATCTTCAGTTGATTTACCAAAGTTACATCGACTGTTTTAAAATCTGGTAAATTAAACTTCATAATAAAATAAAACTTACTTCCCTTATTCTTTTCACTTTCTAAATAAATACTACCACCCATAGTTTCAACAAGTTGCTTTGTGATAACAAGTCCTAGTCCGGTTCCTCCATATTTTCTTGTATATGAACCATCTATTTGGCTAAAACTTTTAAACAATTTTGAAATATCTACTTCTGAAATTCCTATTCCTGTATCTATTACTGAAAATTTTAATTCAACACTTTTATCATTTTTAGAAATCATTTTTATTTCTATAGTAACTGTACCTTTATGAGTAAATTTAATTGCGTTACTAACTAAATTATTTAAGACTTGCTTGATTCTGTTCTTATCACCTATTATATATTCAGGAATTTTTTCATCTAAATCCACTACAAATTTTAATCCCTTTCTTTTAAGTGCTATTAAGTTACTTTTAGCAACTTCCTCTATCGCAAGCCTTAAGTTCATAGAATCATTTATTATATTAAATTTTCCTGCCTCTAATTTAGAAAAATCTAAAATATCGTTTATTATATTTAAAAGTGTACCTATACACATTTTAGCTGTAAATAAATTATCCTTTTGGTCTTTTGAAAGTTCAGTAAGCAAAGTTAAATCAATCATTCCTTGTATTCCGTTTAAAGGAGTTCTTATTTCATGACTCATATTTGCCAAAAATTCGCTTTTAGCTTTATTTGCTGATTCTGCTTCGTCACGTGCTTTTATTAACTCCATATTTATTTTTTTCTTTTCATCTACATCATTTATAAGCAAAGCAACTTTACCTGGTTCTGGACTATATATAGCTATATCACACCATTTTTTTAATGATTTAATATAAAAATCATCTATATCTACACTCTTACCTTGGCCTAACTCTCTATAAATTTTATCTCTATTCCCAACTAAAAAATCTCTATCCAAATCAAAAATATCATCTATAGATTTGCCTATTATTTCTTCTCTTGATAAACCAATAGCTTTTTGAAATGAATCATTTACTGTATCTATTATGCTAGATATAGGATTACCATTTTCATCAAATATACCTTCAAAATAAATAAAATAACTATCCATATTCATAAATAATGATTTATACTTCTTTTCGCTTTTTTTAGCATTTTCCTCTAAAACTACTTCTTTTGTAACATCCTCCATTATAAGCATAATTAGATCTTCATTTTCTATTTTTACTGAAGAAAATCTTAGTTTTACCCATATATTTTCTATGTTCTTTTTTTCTTCATCAATATACTTTATTTCAATTATACCATCATTTTGATTCTTTATATCTTTTATTACTTTGTCTACGGATTTTCTTAATTCACAAGTTCCACATTCTAAACTTTTACCGCATCCCATAGCAAAACTATTTGGGCAATTTATAACTTCTCCTATACAATAACCTATTTTCTTTTTATTTACATTGAACATATTTATAAATGAAGTATTCATTTGTTGAACCTGTATGTCTTTATCTACCAAAACTATACCAAGTGGCATATTTTCAAAAATGTTTATATAGTTGTTTCTTTCTGTTATAAAATCCTCTTCAATTTTTTTGATGTTTGTAATATCACGAAAAACTATAACCAATCCTATAAAATCCTTATTTTCATCATATACACATGATAAATTTGCAGAAATAAAATGTTTTGTTCCTTTTTTAGAAATCAAATACGTTCCTTTTTTTAATCCTATGGGATTTTTTATAACTATTGCACTATTAATTAATTCGTGTACTATCTCTCCTTCATCCTCATTGTATATTTTGAAAATCTTTTCAATACTTTTGTTTATAGCCTCACATATATTGAAATCTGTCATTCTTTCGGCTTCTTTATTCATAAACCCTATGTTTCTGTTTTTATCAATTAAAATCACTGCATCTCCTATTGCTGTAAAAGCTAACGATAACACTTCCTTGTTTTTTTCAAAACACTTTTCCATAAAATCACCCCTAAATAATATTTAATAAATATATCATAAATATTATAAATGATACTTTTATTAAATATTATTTATAACTGGAGGATTCCCCCCAGTTATAAATAAATAAAAATTGTTACTATTCAGCCAGGGAAGAGATATTTTACCTAAGGTCCAGGACGATCGGAAAGCCCAGTCGTCTCCGCAGAGT
>JAEXNS010000133.1 GCA_023439605.1 Bacillota bacterium
AACGGAATGGTGTACACATCTGGACAGATAGCTATAAATCCTGCGACAGGTCAGGTAGAGGCTGAAACAATAGAAGGACAAACTTATCAAGTAATAAGTAATTTAGAAGAAGTTTTAACAGCAGCAAATTCTTCAATAGAAAATGTAGTAAAGACCACTTGTTTTTTAAAGGAAATGTCTGACTTTGTATCATTTAATTCTATTTATGAAAAGTTTTTTGTAAATAAACCAGCTAGAAGTTGTGTTGCTGCAAAAGAACTTCCTAGAAATGTTTTAGTTGAAATTGAAGTAATAGCCATAGTAAAATAAAAAATTAAATAACCAGGAAATATTTTTAATACTCAGCCTATAAAGGCCTAAATAGGGCGGAGATATTTTGCCGAAGGTCCAGGGCGATCGGACAATGTCGTCAACTTAGTAAAAAAAGTTAAAGTTTTACTCGATTTTTTTCAAAAAATCGTAGGTTTCCAAAGGGCAACGCCCTTGGTCGCTTTCCGAAGAAAGCGAAATCTTTATGCTTTAAGAGCTTTTTTGCTTCTTTTTGCGATAGAAAAAGAAGCGGAGTTTGAGGCAGAGCCTCATAAATTGCCTCGGCAATTTGCTTAAGTTGACGGACATTGGACGATCGGAAAGCCCAGTTGACTCTGCAGAGTCGAAACCTTTGCCAAACAGTAAAGGTTACCTTTATGACTGAATAGTAACTATACATTAAAAATAATATTTTAATATGTTGAAAAATTGTTGACTTGATAAATAAAACATGGTATAATTATTTTTGTTTTTACAATATTTTATTAAATATGGAGAGCTGTCCGAGAGGTCGAAGGTGCGAAACTCGAAATTTCGTGGCGGTGATGAGCTGCCCAAGGGTTCGAATCCCTTGCTCTCCGTCTTTTTAAAAATTTATTACCCTTATCTAGGTTTTAACTGGCCTATTTATAAGAGTGATTTTTTATTGGAGGATTTACTATTCATAGCTAATGGTTAAGTTTACGGGTTTGCAAGAATTTCGACTCTGCGGAGTCGGCCAAGCTTTCCAGTCGTCCTAGACCTTCGTTAAAACATCGCTGCCCTATTATAGACAGCTGAATAGTAACTGGAAAAATATAATTTTATTAAATAACATTATTTGATATTGACTTTTGTTTTTTTTAGTGTTATGATTAATAAGAATGATTATGGGCGAAACCGAGTGTTCGCCCATAATCTATGTGTTATAAGTGTAATTTTATTTAAAAATGCTACTTTTGATGTAATATCAAATTGATATTTGTTTAGATATACTGAATGAGATCTTTATATTAATCTTTGGAAGTTTATACTTTCGTTTTTAAAGATGGTTTATATGCTAGAAATTTTGAAACATTTAAGTTTTATCATATTGTTTAGTTTTGTTCCATTCCAAAAAAAAGTTTAGCATGGTTAGTAAATTTGAATATTTACACATTTATGAAATTACCTTAATTTGAAATTGGAATGTAGAAAGGATATTATATGAAATTTAATGAATTGGAATTATCAGCAGAAGTATTAAGAGCAATTGAGGAAATGGGGTTTACAGATTTAACAGAGATTCAGGAAAAAGCTATACCGTTAATTGCAAAAAAGGTTGATGTTATTGGTCGTTCAAATACTGGAACAGGGAAAACGGCAGCTTTTGGAATACCAGCTATTGAAAGTATATCAAAAGAAGCACGTACACCAGAAGTGCTTATTTTATGTCCTACAAGAGAACTTGCAATGCAAGCATGTGAGGAAATAAAGAAATTCTCAAAATTTATGCCATGGATTAGATCATCAGCTGTGTATGGTGGAGCAAGCATGGAAAAACAAATTATGGAGCTCAAAAGAGGTGCAAATATTGTAGTAGGAACACCAGGAAGAGTTATGGACCATATAAGAAGAAGAACACTTAAATTGCAGGACTTAAAAATGATTATCCTTGATGAAGCAGATGAAATGTTGAATATGGGATTTAGGGAAGATATAGAAAGTATACTTTTAGATGTTCCAGAAGAAAGACAAACTATTCTTTTTTCAGCTACTATGCCTCCAGCGATATTGGCTATTACAAATCAATATCAAAATGATCCAACAATTATAACAATAATAAATAAACATAGAACAGTAGATACTATAGAACAGTTTTATTTTGAAGTGCCTTCACATAAAAAATTAGAAGCATTACAGTTACTGTTACTAGCTTATGAACCAAAAGCGTCAATGATTTTTTGCAACACAAAAAAGATGGTTGATGAGTTGACTGAAGCTTTATGTAATAAGGGGTTAAGAGCAATAGGAATACATGGGGACATGAAACAAGCTCAAAGAACTCATGTTATGGAAAGATTTAAAAATGGTAAAGTAAATATACTAATAGCTACAGACGTTGCTGCAAGAGGTATTGATGTAAGTGGAATAGATGCGGTTTTTAATTTTGATTTACCACAAGATAATGAATATTACATTCACAGAATAGGAAGAACTGGAAGAGCTGGAAAGTCAGGTACTGCATATACTTTGGTAAATAGTAGAAAACAAGTTTATGACTTAAGAGCTTTATCTAAGTATATAAAGGCTGAAATAGTTGAAAAACAATTCCCAGTAAAAGAAGATATCATTGGTAAAAAATTAGAAAAAATAAGTGAAAAAATAAACATTTCTTTAGAAAATGAAATAAAAGATGAAACTAAAATGGTTATCAGCAAATTACTTGAACAAGGATTGACATTAGAGAAAATAGCTGAATCTTTAATTAACTTAAAAGTTCAGAAGGAACTTAAACATATACCAGAAATAGATCAAGAATTATTTAAAAAGACTTATGTTGCTCCTAAAAAAGGTGAGACTCGTAATAAAGGTACAACAGTAAAAGTTGATATTTCACTTGGTAGAATTCATAAGATAGCACCTAATTTTATCTTGGGAGCATTAGTTGAGTCAACAGGACTTTCAGGAAAAAGTTTTGGAAAAATAGATATTTATGATAAATATACAACTGTAGAAGTTTCAGAGGGTGAAAGTGAACACATAATCAATTCAATGAATGGTAAAAAAGTAAACGGTAAAAAAGCTGTTGTAAAATTATGTGATAAAGTTGAAAAGACAACTACAAAGCGTTATGGTGATAAAAAACCAAGAGCACCATATAGAGAAAGAGATGGCAGAGAAAACAGGGATAATAGAGAAAATAGAAGTTCAAGAAGTAAGAGTTACAGTAAAAAGCCAGTTACAATTTAATAAATGGTGAAACTGAAAATTGTTATTTGAGATTTACTATTCAGCCTCTAAAGAGAAAGTTTACGGTTTGGCAAAGGTTTCGACTCTGCGGAGAGTCGACCTAGCTTTCCGGTCGACCTAGATCTTCGGTAAAATATCTCTGTCCTATACATATTGCTGAATAGTAACATTTGAGAGGAGAATTTTATAATATGAAAAAAAAGGTTGTACATGAGAAGAAATTAATAGTTAGGATACTTGTTTTAGCTATTGCTGTAATAATGTTTTTGGGATTTATAATATTCCCCATAATTTCTATTTTATAATTATTAAATTTTGATAAAAATTTAAATTAAAAATCCACAATCTTATGATTGTGGATTTTTTTAATTAATACTAAAATGAATTTAAAGAGTTGATAAAACCTTTGAAAATTAATTAGATTTTATTGCTATTCAACCATTGAAGGTAAAATTTACGGTTTTGCAAGGGTTGCGACTCTGCGGAGTCGACCGGGCTTTCCGGTCGCCCTGGACCTTCGGTAAAATATCTCTACCCTATACATATGGATAAATAGTAACTAGATTTTTAAAAAATCCAGGCTTCAAAAGCTATAAAACAT
>JAEXNS010000161.1 GCA_023439605.1 Bacillota bacterium
GATTTTATCAACTTATTTTATGCAAAACTTCGTTTCTTTGTTGAAAACTTTTGTTTTTATGATTTTTCTGTTATATTTATTCTTGATTTTTTTTATTCATTAAGAAATTAGGGGCTGAATAGTAACGAATATAAAAATACATAAAAAAATTTTCAATTAAGTATTGCAATTTTTATATATTTGTGCTATAATGTAATAAGTTTTGTGAGGGATTTTTTCCTTTCAAGCCTTAAACATCTAATCAATATTGATTCCTATTCCGAAATATAGGTGTGCGGGCCCTGTGCAATGGAACACCGTGAACCATGTCAGGCGGGGAACCGAGCAGCATTAAGCGGACCGTTTTATGTGCCGCAGTAAGCCTGCACACCTATGTTTCGGAATTTTTATTTTATTTAAGAAGGGTTGTATTATGTATCAGGCTTTATACAGAAAATGGCGTCCGCTTACATTTGACGATGTAATTTCTCAGCCACATATTACTACAACTTTAAAAAATCAAATTAAAAACGAAAAAACAGCTCATGCATATTTATTTACTGGTTCAAGGGGAACAGGAAAAACAACTTGTGCAAGAATTTTTGCTAAAGCAATAAATTGCACTGAAAAAGTTGATTCAAACCCTTGTTTATCATGTTCAATATGTAATGATGCTGAAAATTTTTCTCTTTCTGATATAATAGAAATAGACGCTGCTTCTAACAATAGTGTTGATGATATAAGAGACTTAAGAGATGGTACCATTTATACTCCTGAAAGATGTAAATATAAAATTTATATTATTGACGAAGTACATATGCTATCTATTAGTGCATTTAATGCTCTTTTAAAAATCATGGAAGAGCCGCCGTCTTATGTAAAATTTATACTTGCAACTACTGAAATACATAAGGTACCTGCTACAATAACTTCTCGTTGTCAACGCTTTGATTTTAGAAGAATCTTATCCGATGATATAGCTAAAAGATTAATTTTTATTGCAGAAAAAGAAGATATTACATTAAATACAGAAGCCGCTTTTTTAATTGCTCAATTATCTGACGGTGGTATGAGAGATGCTTTATCTATTTTAGATCAATGTTCAGCATTTTCCAACACAATAAATATTGAAACTGTAGCAAATGCTGCTGGAATCGCTGATAGAACAGCTATTTTTGAAATACTTCAATCTATAAATTCTTACGATATTTCAAAAGCCTTAAATATTGTTTCAAAACTTTATGAAATGTCAAAAGATATTTCAAAGTTATGTGATGATTTGATTTTTCAACTTAGAAATTTAATGTTGTTGAAAATAAATCCTAACGAATCTAATTTATTGATGTGTCTTCCAAGTGAATTGGAAATACTAAAACAAATATCAAATTCATTATCTCTAGAGGATATTCTAAAAAAATTAAGTATTTTACAAGATTGTAATGATAAGCTTACTTTTGCTACAAATAAAAGAGTAGAATTTGAAATGTGTATTATAAATTTATCATCTAAAAACAATAAAACTAACATTTCTCAAATTTCTAACATTGATTTCATTCTTGAAAAATTAAACAATCTAGAAAAAAACATAAACTCTAAAACCAAAGATGTTGTTATAAATCAACAAAAAGAGAATCTTCCTGAAAAAGAAGAACCCTATGTTGATATGAAAAAATTAAACAAAGCTGATTTCAAATTAGTTGAAAATTGGATTGATGTATTAGATGAATTTAATAAAATTAACCCTGCTGTTTCAGCTAGTTTAAATAATTCTAAAGCGTATGTAAATGGTAACTTAATTTTAATAGTAGCAAATAATCCTTTTTTCATAACATTATTCAAAAACAAAAGCCATGCAAGTTCATTGGGTGATGCTATAGAAAAAGTTATAGGCAAAAGATATGCTATACGTGCAAAAAATGCTGAATCTAATAGTGAAGAAGAAAAACCTGCTTTAAAGCTGATAGAAAAGGCTAAAAACGCAAATATTGAATCCCACATTGAAAACTAGCCTTAAATCGGCATAAAATAAAATATTAAATTTATACAAAGAGGAGAATTATTTATATGAAAGCAAGAGTTCCAAAACAAAATGCAGGTGGCGGTCAACAAAATATGAACGCCATGATTAAACAAGCCCAAAAAATGCAAGATGAAATAACAAAACTACAAGATGATATTGAAGAACGTGAATTTTCTGCTTCAGTTGGTGGCGGTGCGGTAGAAGTATTGCTATCTGGTAAGAAAAATATCAAATCATTAACTATCAAACCGGAAGTTGTAAATCCTGATGACGTTGAAATGTTACAAGATTTAGTTATAAGTGCAGTAAATGAAGCTATTGCTAAAATAGAAGAAACTACTGAAGAAGAAATGTCAAAAATAACTGGTGGTGTTTCTTTACCAGGACTATTTTAATTTATGGCAGAACCCAACGCATTACCATTGATTTTATTGGCAGAGCAATTTGCAAAACTTCCTGGTATAGGCATGAAAACAGCTCAAAGATTAGCTTATTACGTAATGTCTATGCCACAGGAAGATGTACAAAAGTTTGCCGATGCTATTATAAATGCTAAAATTAAGATTAAAAAGTGCATTCATTGTCAAAATCTAACTGAAAAAGATGTATGTTCTATTTGTGATAATATAAAACGTGATAAACATATAATATGTGTAGTAGAAGGTCCAAAAGATGTTTCTGCTATAGAAAGAACAGGCGAATATCATGGATTATATCATGTTTTGCATGGATTGATTTCTCCTATAAATGGAATAACTCCAGACAAAATTGCTATAAAAGAGCTATTATCAAGAATACAGTCAGATGAAAATATAAACGAAATTATCATGGCTACAAACCCAACGGTTGAAGGTGATGCTACAGCTATGTATATTTCAAGATTACTTAAACCTCTTGGAATAAAAGTCACTAGATTAGCTTTTGGTTTACCTATAGGTGGTATACTTGAATATGCAGATGAAGTTACTTTATATAAGGCTTTAGAAAATAGAAATGAAATGTAAAAGCATATCAAAATATTATATATTTTGATATGCTTTATTTTTTATAGAGTGTTGGTATTTAGTTACATGTATAGAAATAGATGTTTTTAACTAAAGTCCAGAGCGACCGGACAATGTCGTCAACTTAAGCAAATTGCTGAGGCAATTTATGAGGCTCTGCCTCAAACACCGCTTCTTTTTCTATCGCAAAAAGAAGCAAAAAAGCTCTTAAAGCATAAGGATTTCGCTTTCTGCGGAAAG
>JAEXNS010000307.1 GCA_023439605.1 Bacillota bacterium
GAACACATGAAACTGCAATTTTTATCCACATTGTGATTTTATCTTTTTGAATTATTGGTTTTTCCTTAAATGAAAATGGAAATATTTTTTTCCAAAATAAAATTACAACAGCTAAAATAGCACCTAACTGTACAACCACAAAAAACATTTCTTTAAATTCCGAAGATTGCTTTAACTGAAAAAATTCATCAAAAAGCAACATATGCCCTGTGCTACTTATAGGTAACCATTCCGTAATCCCTTCTATTATTCCTAAAAAAATCGCCTTTAATATCTCTAAATATCTCATTTTTATATGCCTTTCTTTTTGTATTTTTTATCAAATTAGTAAATCTGTGTCCCTAATGTCATCAACTTAGTGGAAAAATTAAAGTTTTACTCGATTTTTTCAAAAAATCGTAGTTTTTCAAAGGGCAACGCCCTTGGTCGCTTTCCTCAGAAATCGAAATCTTTATGCTTTAAGAGCTTTTTTGCTTCTTTTGGCGATAGAAAAAGAAGCGGAGTTTGAGGCAGAGCCTCATAAATTGCGTCAGCAATTTGCTTAAGTTGACGACATTGCCTGGTCGACTCCGCAGAGTCGAAACCCCTAGAAAAAATCAATTTTCAACCTTAGCTGATAAATATTAATCATTTAAATAACCATTGGTAAATAATAAGACAAATAAACATTGCTGCAAAGGCTGTTATAAAAATAGTCATTCTTTTTCTAAGTTTGTTTCCTGTTTTATCTGCTTCCTTCATTACAGCTGCTGCTGTCCAAAAAAAAGTGACGATCATTAATACCACAGTAATAGGTATACCTATGTTTATTGGAATTGCATGTATCATCGATAAAACACAGGTTATCACGGCTATTGTACTTAAAGCCATTCTTATTTTAATGTCTAAATTTGGTTTATTATCCTTCATTACTTAACACTCTTCTCTTTTACTTTATTTTTATTTCCTTTTTCGTCAACAATATAACAGTTATTTAAATGTGATTTTAAACTACCCATTATTGAACATCTGTATTCATTTCTAAGCTCTGCTTGCTCGATTTTTTCCTCTTCTGTCAATTTTGTAATTTTTGACTTTCTTGCAAGTTCATTTATCCTGTCAATTTTTTTTTGTTCCATTTTTTACACCTCTAACAAAGCATTTATTGCTATTTTCTTATATATATCATCTCTATGTTTAGCCGTCTTAATAATTTCTATTAATTCTTCCTTTGTCACCAACTTTACACTATCTACCTCGGTTTTCTCCAAAACGCAGTCATTTAGTGTGAAGTTTTTTTCAGCTAACCACATGTCAAATATAGCTGTTTTATCAAAATATCTACCTAAAAATTTCATGTTTTTCTTTTCAATTTCAATACCTATTTCTTCAAAGTTTTCACGTATTGCAGCATCCTGACTTGTTTCATTTGTCATGGTTGCACCACCTGAAACGTCCCAAATACCTGGAAGAAATGATTTGTCTAAAGCACGTCTTTGAATAAGATATTTATTTTCAAGATTTCTCAAAAAAATTTGTGCAACCATAATATATTCACCTTGTTGCAATTTTTCTCCTCTATTGATTTTTTTTCCTGTAAAAACACCATTTTTATCATAAACATCTAAAATTTCTTTTACCATAATAAAACCCTCATACTCTGTTGATATTCAGCCCCATTTTTAATTCTGAAAAATATGTCACTATATAAATCAATCGTAAAGTCAATTAGCTTAATAGAAACCATAATATACATGAAATATTTACTTAAATTTTAAATAAAATAAACAATAATTCATTTTATCATATTTTATACTTTTTTTCAATATAATCTTTGCTTTTTAATTTAATTATGGTATTATTATATTCGTGAGTTTTATAAATAAGTAAAAAAGAGGGTTTTAATATTATGAAAACTGCATTAATTACTGGTGCATCAAAAGGCATTGGTGCAAAAATAGCTGAAACACTTTCTTATGAAGGTTATAATGTTGTAATTAAATATAACCAAAGCCAAGAGGACGCTATTTTACTTGCAAACAAAATTAATGGTATAGCTATAAAAGCAGATATATCTAAAATAGATGAAGTTGAAAAAATGATTTTGGAAACCATAAACAAATTTTCTAAAATAGATGTTCTAGTCAACAACGCTGGTATTTCTTTATCTGGACTTTTTACAGATATACCTTCTGATGCTATATCAAATTTATTTAACGTTAATGTCATGGGTACTTTTAACTGTACAAAAGCTGTTTTGCCTCATATGATAAACAGAAAAAGAGGTAAAATAGTAAACATTTCCTCTATGTGGGGAGAAGTAGGTGCTTCATGTGAAGTACATTATTCAGCTTCTAAAGCTGCAATAATTGGTTTTACAAAAGCATTGGCAAAAGAAGTAGGTCCTAGTGGTATACAGGTTAATTGTATTTCTCCAGGTCTAATAGTAACGGATATGAATAAAAATCTTTCATCGCTGGACTTAAATTCAATAAAAGAGGAAACGCCCTTGCAATGTTTAGGTTCTACTGAAGATATAGCAAACGCTACTTCTTTTTTTTGTTCTGAGAAATCAAACTTTATAACTGGTCAAGTTTTAGGTGTTAATGGTGGATTAATAATTTAAGTATTTATAAATTTATTTAAATATTGTAATACAAAAAATATAATAAATTTCATTTTTTGTATTACAATATTAACTATTATTATATTATTTTTTTACCATACACAAAACAAAAATTATATAATATATACAAATTACACATTTAGTTTTTATAAAATATATAATTTTTAAGCAATGAAACAAAGATATTTTTATAGTATTGCAGTTTAAAAAATAATATGATATATTATAATAGCAGAAAAAAAGTATACAGAAATTTTACAAGGTTTTTTCCAAAAAAATATATCTGTAAATAGGAAAAGGTGATCTATATGAAAAAAGTATTTCAAGAATTCATAAAAAGACCTCTAGCAAATAAATTATCAAACAAAATTATTACAAATAAATTAATAAAAAAATTGATGGAATTTCAAAACAAAAGAAATCACAATTCTGAGCATTATAAAATGACTAATTTTTTTATTACACTTCTATTCCCTATATTTATAGTGAGCATATCAGAAATTAATCAAATGAAATATGTAAGCAACTTCATATTATTTGTTGTAAAACGTCCTTCGGTAATGATTTTTAACGTTTTTATAGCAACTACAATATTTTGGGCACTAATTTTTATTTTCAAAAAAATATGGTTTGCTATAACTGTTCATGGAGTAAGTTATTTTGCTTTAAGTATAGTCGAACTGTTTAAATACGGTACAAATGGAAACCATTTATTAGTCATGGACATGAAGTTATTTAGAAGCGTAAAAAGTCTATCTTCTTTTGCCTATATAAAAATAACCCCTTTACTTGTCATTTATACAATGATATTATTAACGTTTATACTAATATCATTTTGGTTCAATCCTAAAGTAAATATAAACATTAAAAAGAGGTTAATTACGGCAACTAGCTGCCTTGCCTTATTTGCTTCAATAATATTCATCCCCACTATATCCCATCCTATATTTAACTTCTTTAAAGTTGATACTACCTATGCTTCAAATGTATTTAAATTAAATGAAAAATTCGAAAATAATAGTTTTTTAGCATTTATGGTTGAAACTACAAATGCTAGCATTTCAGATAAATTAACCACACCAAATGAATATAATGAAGAAGTAATAGAGGATTATATGTCTTTAAAGATTGATGAACAAATGTCTTCCTCAAATTTCAAAAAACCAAATGTAATTGTGGTAATGTCAGAAGCATTTGCTGATTTTAGAGCTTTTGAAAACTTAAATCTTGAAACCAACGCTTATGATAAATTTGATAAAATAAGAAATTCTCCTCAAAGCTATGCCGGGAAAACAATAGTTCCTACTTTCGCAAGTTTTACCGTAAGAACAGAATTTGAACTTATTTTTGGATTACCAGTAAAATCACTAAAAGACCCTAACATGCCTCAAAGACTTCTTATTGAAAGAGAACAACCCACAATACTTCAGTACTATAAAAGCCTAGGATATGAAACAGCTTATGTACATCCCTTTTTAGGCAGCTTTTATTCTCGTAAAAAATTATATCCTTATCTAGGATTTAATCAACTCTTTTTTGATGATTCGCTTACAGTTCCTGTTGAATATTACGGTTCATATATAAAAGATTCTGTTGTTTTTGATCAAATAGAAAAGTTAATAAATGAAACTGATGAGCCACTTTATTTACATACTACTACAATGCAAAATCATCAACCATATAATTATGGAGATACTCCAGAAGACGAATTTAATAATTATTTAACCAATTTATCAGTAACTGGAGAAGATTTAGAAGTATTTATAAATAATCTAAATAAAATAGATGAACCTACTATAGTTTTCTTTACTGGTGACCATTTTCCTTCTCTAAAAGCTGAAAATAATAAATACAACGATTTAGGTATAAACAGTGGAAACTGTGGCATAGTTTACGAACAGTCCTATTTTATTTGGAATAACTATGGCTTATCATATGATAAAATGCCTACCAATAATTTCTCTACTTTCTATGTTCCATATGTAATATATGACTTAATTGATGCTCCAAAAGATAACTTTATATCTTTAATGTTAGATAAACTTTCAAAAACACCCATCTATTCAACTCAGTATGATTCAACAATACCAAATGATTCTGAATTAGATGTTTTAACATATGACAGAATTT
Source organism: Bacillota bacterium (assembly GCA_023439605.1). Lineage (GTDB taxonomy): Bacteria > Bacillota > Clostridia > Oscillospirales > Ruminococcaceae > JAEXNS01. The sequence continues at coordinate 4,736 of JAEXNS010000307.1, forward strand.
TAGGCGAACACTTATCAACAAATGAAGAAATAATGGAAAAAGAGGTTGAAGATTTAGATGAATAACAAAAATTTAGTCGGAAAAGAAGGCTTCGCAGAAACAACAGTAACCAACACAAACTGTGCAGATTATGTAAAAAGCGGTTCTCTACAAGTTTTTTCTACACCTATGATGATAGCTTTAATAGAAGAAGCCTCTGTAAATGCACTTGCTCCTTATTTAGATGATGAAGAAACAACTGTTGGAACCTATATAAATGTATATCATTTATCCGCAACACCTTTAAATATAAAAGTAACTGCAAAAGCTATTATAGCTTCCATAAATGAGAAAGAAATTGTATTTGAAATTTCTGCATCTGACGAAAAGGGATTAATAGGCAAAGGTGAACACAAAAGATTTTTAGTAAATTCAAAAAGATTTTTGGAAAAAACAAATAGTAAATTTAATAACTAAAATAAAAATCTCCTTTATAAAATTAACTGCTCAATTAGAGTGAGTTTTTATAAAGGAGATTTTAATACTTAATTGAATGTTGCTATTCAGCTATATGTATAAGGCGTGGATATTTTACCGAAGGTCCAAGGCGATCGTAAAGCCCGGTCGCCTCCGCAGAGTCGAAACCCTTGCAATACTAAGCTCCATAAGAAATAAAGTGTTTTATAGTCTAAATAGTATTATTTCATAATAATGGCTATTATAATATTTACAAGGCATTTTTTTTATGTTATAATATTATCATGCTCAAAATATTTTAACATAAAAAATATTTTTTGTAATAATTATATATTGGAGGTTTAAAATGAAAAAAATACTATGTCTAATATTATCCCTAACTTCTTTGTTCTTATTTATTTCATGTGATAAAAATAACGTGTCTAGATCATCAGTAAATAATGAACAGTTCAACAAATGGAACTACACAACAATGAACGATAATTTATTGTACCGAACTGAGGATAATATATATTTACTTGATTATAATACAATGAAAAAAGCAGAACTTTGCAATATTCCTAACTGTTCTCATAATTCTATAAAATGTTTAAAATACAATCTATCTTCAAAATCAGAAACACAATCACCAGTAATCTACAATAATAACGCTTATTTTTTCCAAACGTCAAGTGAAGAATATGAAGAAGAGGGATTAATAAAAATAAAGTTAAAGACAAAGATTATAAAATATAGCTTTGAAACTCTAAAATTTGATGTCTTTCTAGAGTTTGAGGGATATTTAGCTAATTCAGGTTTTGGTTCATATTTAATGGACTCTAAATATTACTTTATTTGCACTGATGGAGATTTTTTACACGACGAATTAGGAAACATTCTTTCATTAACTACCCTTGGCCCATCTTCTTTATTTTGTGTTGATTTACAAAATGGTAAATATGATAATATGGGTACCATTTGTGATTTTGATAAATTAAAAAAAGAAACTCCAAACATAAACTCAATTGCTACTTATTTAATTGGGAAAACAGACAATAAACTTTATTTCGGATTAAATTACCTAGAAAAAGAAATGGAAAATCTTGAAGACATGCCCGAATTCACAGGTAAAACCTATTCTTTTGATATTGAAAAAAAAGAGTTTAGTAAAGTAAATGATAATATGGGGTTATTTGTATCAGATAATTACTACGCATATTTTAAGTCTAAAGAAGACCACACAGTAATAATAGAAGACATTAAAACTGGTGAATTATACGATGGACCAAAAACAGTAAATATAAATATAGGTTCTATATCTATATTTGACGATAAACTATGGTATGCCTCAAATTGTTTTGATATAAAAACATCTAAGCAAGTAAAGTTTTCTAATTTAGAAGATGCATATACAGTTTCTTTATATAAAGATAACTATATAATTATGGGATACGATAATTCAAAAGTTGAAATAGAAAAACTACCCATAAGTGACTTGGAGAAACAACTGTATGAATAAACTTGAAATAAAAAAAGTAAGTAAATACTATGGAAAAAAACACGCTTTAAAATCATTTGACTTTATTTTTTCAAATGGTATTTATGGCTTGCTTGGTCCAAACGGAGCTGGAAAATCAACATTAATGAATTTAATAAGTGGCAATTTAAAACACGAAAAAGATGGTGGTAAAATTTTATGGAATGGCATTGAAACATACAAATTAAATCACAACTTTCAAAAAATACTTGGTTTTATGCCTCAACAACAAAATCTATATGATAACATGACTGCCTATGATTTTATGGGTTATATTTCAGCTTTAAAAAACATAGATAAATTAACAGCAAAAAAAGAAATTCAAAGTTTACTCGAAAAAGTTGAACTTCAAGAAGATGCTCATAAAAAGATAGGTGGATTTTCAGGCGGAATGAAGCAAAGACTTTTAATTGCATCTTCTTTGTTAGGTGATCCAAAACTTCTCATTATGGATGAACCAACAGCAGGACTTGACCCAAAACAAAGAGTAATTATAAAAAAATTAACTAAAGAACTTTCAAATGAAATGATAATAATAATTTCAACACATATTATTTCTGATATAGAAAATATAGCAAAAGAAATACTACTTATAAAAGAAGGCGTTTTAATAGAAAGTGGAACTCCTGATTCATTAATATCAAGTGTTCCACTTGAAGAAAAAAGTCTAGAAAATTTATATATGTATTATTATGGAGATGAGTAAAATGAAAATTTCTTTTTATGAATTTAAAAAATTATATTTACAAAAAGCTTTTTTATTCATCTTTTTTAGTTGCTTTATTATAAATATTTTATCGATTTTAGCCATCGCAAGCAAAAGCGAAATATCCCCTAAAGAATATAAGCTTTTTCACAGAGAAATTGAAAACATTGTTCAAGAAGATGTCTTAGAGTATATAGATAGTAATTTAAAAATAGATTTCAATGATGAAAGAATGTATTCATATGCACTTTTATATGATGCACAAGATGAATTTAATCGTATTTCAGGTTATTCTAAATATCTCGATTCAATATCTAAAAGATGTGATGAAATAACCAGTTTTTCTATTTTCGCACCTAAAGATGGTTTTGTTTACAAAAACGCAATTAAGACATCTATGGTTTATAATAAAATCAAAGTAACTAGTCTTCCTTTTCAACCTTCTAAGGGAATTGAAATTATTTTATTTAACACTATAACTGATATTTTGATTATGTTTATTATATTTACTTGTAGCGTTTTTCTTTTTACAAAGGATAAAGAAATTGGCATTATGAATCTGCTTTTATCTTTTCCAAATGGAAGAAAAAAACTCTGTTTGAATAAAATTTTTGTTTTATTTTGTTTAACAATAATCACTAACTTATTATTTATTCTTTCAAATATAATTTTAGGAGAAATAACCTATGGAATTGGTGATTTAAATCGTCCTATACAATGCATAAAAGCTTTATTTGAATCAAATTATAATATGTCAGTTTTAAATTACATTATAATCTCAACTCTTATAAAATCACTCGTTTTTTTTATTTGGGGGTTGTTTTTTTCTTTTATCTGTAACTTTTCAAAATCAAATTCTGGAGTTTATATTTTGTCAGGAATTTTTTCTTTTATACAGTTGATAATAAACATAAAAGTGCAGTCAAACTCAAGCTTAGGAATTCTTTATGATATAAATATGATTTCTCTTTTAAAACCAGAAAACATTTTCTCAACATACAGAAATGTTAATATCTTCAATACCCCTGTTAATATTTTGTTAATAAGTTGTTTAACTATTTTAATATTATTATCTATATTCTTTATTCTAAATCTACGCATTTTTACAAATGAAAAAAATATTGAATATAAAAAAATTTCAATAAAAATAAAAAAAAGCAAGACTAATCGTCAACATAGTAAAATATATTATGAATTTTTCAAATCAATCATACTTCAAAGAACATATACATTATTTTTAATTGTATTTGTTGTATCAATTATTTTCTATTTATCTTTTTCTATTCCTGCAAATGTAGATGATTTATATTATAAAAGGTACACAAATGAAAACTCAGGTATATTAACAGAAAATACTCAAAATTTTATAACAGAAACTGAAATTTATTTTGATGAATACTTTGATAACCCCAATGTAATTAGCAAAACAGAAGCCTTTAGTATTCCATATAAGGTTAGTGCATTTAGCGAGTTTAAAGAAAGATATGATACTATAAAAAACAACAAATACAACACTGAGATTTTTTATGATACAGGGTATAAAAGACTTTTCGGAATAAATAATTTAGATGAAATTATTACATTAATTATAATAATACTTTCTATTTGTGTATTCTCAATTTCTCCACTTATTTCATTTGACAAGAGCAAAAATCTTACTCATATTATTTTTTGTACTACTTCAGGTAAAAAATCATATTTAAAGAGAAACATTTTAATATCTATAACTTATTCTACTTTTTCTAGCATGATTATTCTGCCTCCTTTTATATATAACATTTTAACAAAATACGGCTCACAAGGTCTAGATAAACCAATACAATCAATCCAGAACTTTGCACACTTTCCTTTTTCTTTTTCAGTATTTCACATGATTATTTTATTTTTTATTTCAATATACTTATTAATGATAATAAGTAGCTTGATTATGCTTATAATTTCATATAGAGTAAAGAGTATTTTTTCTGCTACATTAATTAATATTATGGTATTTATTATTCCTTTGATAATAATATTACTAATGTAATTGTTCAAAAAAAATTCTAAATAAAAAATAGTATACATTAATACCAAATATTCATAGTTAATTTTATGAATTTTCACATTTATTATTTCAAAAAACTCTCTTTACTTGACAATTAACAAAAAATAATTTAAAATAATAGTTAGTAGTTTTATGACTATTCTTTTTTTATGAATAGGAGGTGTTATTTATGAATGGATATGTTGACTTTCACTCTGGAATTTTACCAAATGTAGGCCTCAAGTGTTCCACAACTACAATTGATGATGCAATTGATATTTTGAATGTACTTCAAAAGGCGAAAATAAAAACGGTTGTTGCAACACCTTGTTTTCATCCTTTGGAAGAAAATTTAAACGATTTCCTAGAGCAAAGAGACAAAACATTCAGCGATTTAAGTCAAAAGATAGAAAAACTATCTGTCCCTCGTGTTATTTTAGGTGCAGAAGTATTATTCACTCCTTCTCTGCTTGAGTTAGATAATATTGATAAACTTTGTATTGGAGAAACCAAGTATATCATTCTAGCTTTACCATACCAACCTTATAGTGATATAATTATAGAAACACTACAAAAATTTATTGTAGCTAAAAATTTACACCCTATAATAGCACATATTGAACGTTATCTTGACTTTTATACTTTGGAACAGTTACAAAAAATATCTTCATTAGGTGTGCTTATGCAATTAAGCTGTAATGCGATAATAGAACGTTCCACAAGAAAATCAGCTTTAGAATTATTATCTAAAGGTGTTGTACAAATAGTAGGTTCAAACGATGTTGAAATCAAAAAAGAACCTAGAAAAGCTAAAGACATAGCTATTGATGTCATAAACAAAGATATTTTTGCTGACATTAAGGATATTTCAACAGCTAGTCCACAATATTCTGATGCAATTAGAATTATGAGATATCATTTAGCAATTGGGAAGTATAAGCAAATTAAAAACAATGCTGGTATGATTATATCAAACGCAAATATTAAAAGCATAATGTGTTAAAAAACCAAAAACTCTATCTCTATGAAGTTTTTGGTTGATTTTAAGTGCCTGTTTTCAGGCACTTTTTTTATTATTACTACTCAGCCACTTCGGTAGCACATCTCCTGCAATAAAACCCCTCCGCCACTTCGGTGGCACCTCCCCTTTCAGTGGAGGCAAAGCTGCATTTTCTCTCCTAAGGCTCACCTGAAAGGGGAGCTGGCAACCGAACAATGTTGTAAACTTAAGCAAATTGCTGAGGCAATTTATGAGGCTCTGCCTCAAACTCCGCTTCTTTTTCTATCGCAAAAAGAAGCAAAAAAGCTCTTAAAGCATAAGGACTTCGCTTTCTGCGGAAAGCGACCAAGGGCTTTGCCCTTTGGAAACCTACGATTTTTTGAAAAAAATCGAGTAAAACTTTACATTTTTAACTAAGTTGGACTTTGGGCGCCCCAAAAATACGAGCGACTCCACTTTCCATTTTTATTTAAGTAAATCAAATCTTTTTATCTCTTCAACATAATCCATAAATATACTCTTAGGCCTAGCCCATATATTGTTTTTTCCATCTAAAGACCTGTATATAACCAATTCCTCAAGTGTCTCTGTATGTTTTGCAATTCCAACTACTTCATATTCTCCGCCTTTGTAGTGTTTATATTTTCCTCCAATTATTATTTCATCGTCTTCTTTAATTAGAGCTTTTTTGCTTTTTATTATAAAATCATTATCTCTCTCTGAAACTAATATAATCGAAGAAAAAGGGAGTATTTTCAGTTCTATTTTTTCATTTGCAAAAATTAAAGAAGAATTCCCAAAAACATCATAATAATTCAACTTTTCAATATCTGCCTTTATTTCAACTGTCGCACCAGTTAAATTCAAGAAAATATAAGAAACTTGATTTTCGTATTCTTTTTTATATATCCAATAGTTTTTTTCTACTAATACAGTTTGATAACTTCCTTTTCTCAGAGAAACATATTCCTTATATATTTTACCTAGTTTTTTCAAATGATTATATATTTCATTTTTTTTAAAATCAAGTTCTTCAAGTTCTAAACACGGACGAAGCTCCTCATAAAAGTTGTTTATTTTCTCTCCTTTTAAACCAAATTCACTTCCATAATAAATACTAGGTACACCTACTATGGTATATAATATTGTATAAATATTCAAAACATGATTTTCATTTTTTATTGAACTCATGATTCTATTTAAAACATGATTATCAGCAAAATTAAATAAATTCATTCCTTTATACAGACCTAAATTCCCATATTGCTTATTTACCAAATGATTTAAAATATGAAAATTATCCTCGTTAAATGTATTGTATATAGCATTGCATAATTCATAATTAGTTGCACTATCAAGCATTTCAGAATTGACCCATCTCTTATAATCACCCTGAGAAATATCTCCTACAAGCCAAAAATCAGGCTTTATTTTTTTACAATGTTTTCTTGCTCTTTTAAAAAAATCAAAATCCATAAATTCCGCAGAATCAAATTTAATTCCATCTATATCAAATTCATTTATCCAAAATCCCATAATTTCAAAAAGATAATTGATTAAGTTTGGATTTCTAAGATTAAGTTTTACTAAATTAAATCGTCCATCTATACCCTCATAACAGAATTCATCACCATACGGGCTTTTTTTACCAAAGTTCAAGTTTTGAAACCATCCACAGTATTTTGATGCTACGCCATTTTTTTGAACATCTTTAAATGCCCAAAAATCTCTTCCAACATAATTAAAAATAGCATCTATAATAATTTTCATATCATTTTTATGTAGCTCATCACATAAATTTTTAAAGATTTTATTATTCCCCAGCCTTTTATCTACTATTTTGAAATCAGAAATATCATAACCATATTCCATAGACTCAAAAATAGAATTTAAGTACAAGGCTGTGACACCCATTTTCTTTAAATGTGGAATCCATAAGGAAATCTTACTTAGTCGATCTAACAAGGTATTTTCCTCTTTATATCTTGGTGCACCACAAAAACTATATGGATATATTTGATAAACAACTGCATTTTGATACCAATAACTCATAAATATCTCCCTGCCTAAATTTATTTTCCCTCTATAAAAAATGTCGCTTCCATATCAGCAAAACTTAAGGCTACTGCAAGTGGAAACATAGAAAAAGCATTTCCCACCGAATTTTTGTCTTCGTTTCCTGAAAAACCCATATGATATCTAATTGCAAATGCTTCTTCTCTAGACAACCTCATAAATCCTGAAATTATATATACAGATTTTTCACCATGTCCATATGGTAATTTATCGTCAATAGCATAGTAAGGCACTTTTTCCCATTTACCATCTTCATTTTTTGCATTTCTATAATCCACAGTATAAAAATTAACTTTGCATAAATCGTGCAATAAAGAAACAATAGCTATACTTTCTTCACTGTATTTCATATTATATATCTCGGACACTCGTTCTCTTTTTAAATAGTCTTTTAAACAGTTATAAACATTTATGCTATGTTCCACTAAACCACCTTCATAAGCTCCGTGAAACCTCGTGCTACATGGTGCAGTAAAAAAATCACATTCTGAAGACATTAAATATTCCAGTAGTTTTTCAGAACCTTTTCTTGTTATATTTTCTTGATATATTTTTATAAATTCTTCTTTTTTCAACGTTTATCCACCTTTTCAAAATGTAGTTTAAAAATAATACTTGGTTGCTATTAAGCAATATGTATAGGGCGGAGATGTTTTACCGAAGGTCCAGGGCGACCAATGTCGTCAACTTAAGCAAAATGCAAAAATAAAATTCAAACAAAGTTAAATTAATTTTCACATTTATCCTAAAAAACGGCACAACAAATAAACCCTCTAGAGTGAGTGGTT
>JAEXNS010000317.1 GCA_023439605.1 Bacillota bacterium
GTCAAGTAAAAAACTCAGAAGAGTACTAGCTACTATATCAGCAGTTGTTATGCTCGCCGCTACTTCAGTAGCGATGCCTATTATGAGTGTTTCAGCACGTGATGAGGTGCTTGTTGAATCAAGTTTCGATTATAAATCATTTCCTTGGAACACTTATGAATACAGTCCAGCTAGGCAAAAATTCATTATCGAAGATGGTGCACTTCATGTTAAAATTATAACGGCAAAAGGTGAGGACGGAGAAAAGTGGGATCTTCAAGTAAGACACAGAAACTTATACTTCCAACCGGGTTGTACTTACACAGTAAAATTTAAGGTTAAGGCTAAGAGAGAGGGAATGGAACTTTGCTCAAAGATATCTAACATCAAGGGGGATGAAGAATACTTTGTTCTGAGCGAAAATAAAATGCAAATGGGTCCTCACATGGGTGGTCAATGGGGTAAGGCTCTTAAATTGACAACAGAATATCAAGAAGTAACTGGAACATTTACTCCTACTAAATATATTGACGATGGAGAGTGGTCATTTCATTATGCAAAAGGTACTAAGTATGAGGGGAATGCCATAGATGGAGATGAAATTTGGTTTGATGAGATGTCAATTATTTGTGAGAATTCGAATCAAACAGGGGTAGTGGATTACTTTTATCGTGGTGTAAACCGTGATTATAGTAAATATGTAGATTTTCAAAAGTACGCTCCCAACGGGAAACTTAATAATTACATTTCCGTAAACCAACTTGGATATTGTGCTGGATTAAGTAAAGTTGCTGTACTGGGGGATAACAAGGGTGATATTCTTTACGGAGCTTCGAAAATTGATCTTACAGAAGATACATATGAGTTCAATGTTTGTAATGCTACAACAGGAGCTGTAGTTTATACAGGTACGTCAGGTAAAAAATTTGAAGATGAAGATTCAGGAGATAATGTTTGTAAACTTGATTTTTCAGATTTTAGAACACCTGGTATATATTTTATCAAAGTAGGTGCATGGAGATCATTCGATTTCAAAATTGCTTCTAACATCTATTCAGATAGCAATCATAATATGCTTACAAATGCACTAAATTACTTCTATCAAAACCGTTCAGGTATTGATATTGAAGAAGCGTATATTACTTCAGGAGAAAAGCCAAAACTTGCTCATGAAGGCGGACATAAAACAGATACAGCTTTAGTTCAGAAGATTTGGAAAAATGAATATTTAACTACAACTGATGCTACATCTACATATGCTTCTTCAGAGATTACTTCAAACGGTGGTTGGTATAATGCAACCGATCATAGTAAAAAAGTTATTGATGGAGGTATATCTGTATGGACTCTGCAGAATATGTATGAGAGAGCTATGAATAAAGATGCAGGTAAAGCTAAGTTTGCTGATGGTTCAGGAACAGTAGTTATTCCTGAAATGGGGAATAAAATTCCTGATATTCTTGATGAGACAGCCTACGAGCTTGATTGGATGTCAACTATGGTAGTTCAGTCTGATGAACCTACATGGGGAAAGTATGCAGGACTTGTTTATCATCAGATTCAAGACCATAAGTGGACAGGACTTGCAACAAGACCTTACGATTATGCAGGAGAATTGGGTACAGTTCGTATAGTAAAACCACCAACATTTGCCGCTACTCTTAACTACGCTGCATGTGCGGCTCAAGCTGCAAGACTTTGGGAACCATATGATGCAATTAAGGCGGCGAAGTACCTTGACGAAGCTAAGAAAGCTTATGAAGCATATGAAAAATACTGGTATGAAGCTTCTGGTGATGAAGAAAATAATGAAAATTCACTTTATGCTCCAATGTACCAGTTGGTAGGAAACGGATTTAATGGTGATACTGAAGTAAAAGATGATGCGTATTGGGCGGCTTGTGAAATCTTTGTTTCTGCAAAGAAAATTGGTGATTCTTCTGCTGCTGATTACTATTCTAAAATTTTAGAATACAAAGATGCTTTTAAAGTAACAACAAGAATTACTGGTGGTGAAAACGCTATTGGAGAAGGTTCTTACACAACGTTTAACTGTGGTAATACTGCTTCTGCAGGTTCTATGACACTTGCTCTTAATAAAGATTTACTTTCTTCTTCTGAAGCTAGGACAGTCGAAAGTTCTCTCCTTGTTGCTGCTGACTCTTATATTGCGACACAAAAGCGACAAGGTTATGGTATTCCATATGTTTATGATGGTCCTGGATACATGGATTCAAACAGTTTTTATGAGGATACTATTATCGATGGTTATGAACGTGGTTCAAACTCAATGGTTATAAACAATGCTATTGTTATGGCTTATGCTTATGACCAAACGAAGGATGAAAAGTATATTAATGGTGTTAATAATAGCATGGATTATCTCTTGGGTACAAATCCATTTTCATTTTCTTACATTACTGGATATGGTAAATATCATGTAGAGAACCCTCATCATAGATACTGGTCAAAAGAGGTGGATGTATATTTTCCAAAAGCTCCAGATGGTGTTCTTGTAGGTGGGCCTAATGCTAGTCTTCAGGATTCATATGTAAAGAGTATTGGATTTAATGTTGGTACTAAAGACTACCCATCACAAAGATGTTATGATGACTCCGTAGAATCATGGTCAACAAATGAAGTTGCAATGGACCAGAACGCATCTCTTGCATGGGTTGCTTCATTTCTTCAAGATGAAATATGGGGAGACAGTACATTAATGTTACTTGGTGACTTAGATGGCAGTGAGCAAGTTGATAATGCTGACTTGGTTATTTTATCTAGAGCTTTAATACATGAAATTGAACTAAAGGGAATTCAAAATACAAATGCTGATGTCAATGATGATGATGTAGTTGACATTGCAGACTTAGCTTTAATGAAGCAAAAAATTATGGGTGATAGTAGATAATTGGTTATAAAATAAAAATAAACGCTTTCGATTTAAAATCGAAAGCGTTTATTTTTATTTTATTTTTTTTATAACTATATCTAAGGATTCTTTTTTTGCTAGTTCAACTAAATGATTGTGACATGTAAACATAATAATTTGAGATTGAATAGAATATTTTTCTAAAAACTTAAAACCTTGTAGAGTCCTATTTTCATCATATTGTAAAAATATATCATCAAGCACAATTGGCATAAAGAAATCTCTTTTTATCATTATGTTTGAAACTGCAAGTTTAAGTGCAAAATAAGCCTGGTCATATGTCCCAGAATTTAAATATTTTAAAGCTAAAGATTTATTTTTTAAATTTCTTATGGAAACGTTTAGATTATTGGACACAGAAATTTTTGCATATTTGTTTGAGGTTAGTTCAGAAAGAAAAACTTCAGCTTTTTTATTTATTGTTGGTGAATATTTGTTAAACATTTCTTCAGAAGCTTCTTCAAAAATCTGTATAGCTATGTCAGTATAAACAACAGCTTTTTTTAGTTCCTCAATTTCTAAATGTAAATTTTCTATTTCTCTCTCTATACATATTATACTTTTGCTATTTTTATATTTAAGTTTTAACTTAGCATTTAATTGTATATATGCATTTTCTTCTTTTTTAAATCTAATATTTAAATTATTATAAATTTGGTTTAATTCATTTAAAGTTTGATCATTTCCAATTGAATCTACTATATCTTGGTGTTTGTCTATTTCTTCTTTAAGTCTAGAAACTTGTAGTTCATATGAATTTGACTTAGATTCTTCTTTATGGTCAAATTCTTTTAGCTTTTGATTTATTAAGCTTATTTCCTTAATTATTCCTTTTAAGTAATTATAACAATCAGTAGCTTCAATATAAGTTTCAACTTTTTTAAACTGAGAAATCAACTCAATAAACTCAGATATTAATGATTTTTTTTCTGTTTCTATTGATTTAATAGAATTTTTAACTTTTATATAGTCTTGTTTTGAAACATTATACTTTGGATTTTCAACACAAACAGAAGACTCCTCTATAGATTTTTGTTTCTGTAGAAAGGCAATATTTCTTTCATATTGATCATATTTGTTTTTTAGTTTGTTTAGCTTGATTTCAAGTTCTTCCTTGTTTCTTTTTGCATTTTCATAAGTTACTTTTGATTCTTTTTTATTTTTTGTAAAAATAGAATTTTCTTGATCTATTAAATTTCTTGTTTTAAGAAGATGTTCTTGTGCTTTTACTATTGCATTTTGATCAACGTATTCATATGTTACTACAGTAGACCTCTTTTTTAATATAGCATAAATACCAATAAAAATAGCAATACCAATAGGAACAAACATAAGATTTCCTATAAAAGGAATAGAAAACAAACAAAGAAGAATTAATATGATAGAAACATATATAATATGCATATCAGATTTTTTAGTGTTTTCTTTAGCTTTTTTTTCACTTGAACGTCTAAGTTCTTCTTCAGCAAATAGCAGTTTTTGTTTTGACAAATCTTCTAGGGAATCGATTTTTTGTGTTATAAGTTGAAAAGAAACTTCAGCTTCCTTTAATTCTTCAGATGCAGATATAAGTTTTTTGTTAGTTGAAAAATAATCTTTTTTTAACAAATCAAAAGCAGCTTGAGCTTGATCAAGTTGTGCATCTAGTTCATAAACTGATTGAATTGAAGACTCATGTTGAGGAGCAAATTCTTGAATTTCTCTTTTTATCCTTTTTTGAGCTTCAAATAAGTTTTCAAGCTTCTTATCTTTTTCATCTAATTCTTTAAGTATATTTTTGCATTTTTCAATATAAGAATTATTTACGGTAATAGAATCTGTTTTTAATAGTTGTATTTTTTCAATTAAAAGTTTTTTGTACTCGTCATATTCTTTTTGTTTAATAGCCAATTCATCAAATGATTTTAGCTTTTCTAATTTTTCCTTGACTTCTACTTGATATTTAACTCTATTTAATTCGTTAAATATTTTTTGTTTTCTATTAAATAATTTTTGGCATTCTTTTTGCATTTGAAATTTTTCATGTTCTTCTTTTCGTGCATTTTCAAGCTCTTCTTCAAGTGCGGAATATAATTTTTGTTTTTCATCAAGTAAGCCTTGGTGGGTTTTTTCAGAGGATAAAGAATTTTTAAAATTATTTAAATTATTATATACATTTTCTTGTGATATATTTTCATTTGTAGTAGTTATTATATTAGAAAGCATAGTTGAAATTTCTTTTTTTGATTTTTGATTTAAAAAAAGTTCTGGTGTTGTTATAAAAACTGTTCTATTAAAAGCGGCAGCAGTAACGTTAAAAAACTTTTCACCTATTTTTACATTTGGTGAAAGCTTCTCGCTTATGCCAGTTGTGATATTTAAAATTGAAATTTTGTCAGTATTGTTTGAACTACCAAAATTTCTTTCAATCATAAATTTTTGGTCTTTAAATTCAAAATCAATACTGCCAGACATTTTTGTACTGTTTTTAGGTCTAAACTTTATACGTGGGTTATTTTCGTCTTCATTGTTTGGAGAACCATAAAAAACCATTTTTATAAAGTTTATAATAGATTCTTTAGTTTCCTCAGAACAGTGAAAAAGATTAAAACCATTTTTAACATTTAAAGAGAAATTACTTAACTCTCCAAAATTATCTATATATATTTCATTTATCTTCATAGAAACTAATTTCCCCTTCAAAAGATTTTAGTCCCAAATATAAGGCTTTTTCATATTTGTCTTTTTCTTCAATGTTTTCTGTAGTGTTTATTTTGTGCAACATTTTTTGTACAAATATACCTTTAAGTGAGATTTCACTTGCGATTAATTCTAATGATATATCCGGCAATGTTTTATTTATTATATTTGCATAATAAATATTTTCGGTCAATATCTCGGATATTTTTTTACAATTAGGGTTGAAATCAGGGTTTATTTTACCTGTCAAAGTTATATTATAAAAATGTTTAAAGTAATCATCTTTATATTCTTGTTTTATAATTTTTTGTATTTCATTTGAAATATCTTCATTTGTGGAAATATTTGAAATGTCGATTTTTTGTTCAATAAATAGTCTGGAATATGTATTATAGAAAGATAATTGACAATATCCCTTTATGATATATCCCATATAAATACCTTTTTCACCTGTTTCATCAAATCCTTGACCATCGGGAGAACCACAGTAGGCATAAAAAGTATTTCCGGATTTTTTGATTTCTGTTTTATTATGAATATGACCTAAAGCTATGTAATCCATATTACTGGACTCTATATCAGAGATAGAAATAGGATTATATTTACTACTTTGATTTTCGGAAACCAAGTCTCCATGATAAACCATAATGTTTGTATAATCATCACGAGGTACATTTAACTCGTTTAATTTTATAGAAGTTGTATAGTTACTTACAAAAGATGAACCCCAAATTCTTAATTTTTTTTCTGGAAACTCAAAAAATGATTTGCTTTGTGAAAAGATACAAACATTTTCTGACCAATCATCATCACTATATGGAGAGTCAATTGCATAGTAATCATGATTTCCTGCTGCAATAGCAACTATAGTTTTAGGAATAGAGGCGAACATTTTTTTTACAGAAGATATTATAGTTTGTTCTACATGATTATTTTCAAATAAATCACCTGAAATAATAAGTAAATCAATAAAATTTTCATTACAAATATCAACTATATTTTGTAAAGTGTTAACAATTTCTAACCGTCGTAATCTAGCGTGATTTTTTAAAAAGGATATTTCTGCACCCAAATGCAAATCTGAACAATGAATGATATTGATTTTATTAGAACTACTATTGTTATCCATATAAACCCTCACTTTTTAATTAACACTTGTACAATTAATGCTAATATTAATCGATTAAATAAAAATATTGAATACAATTAATAAATGAAAAACATTATGTAATACATAAAAATATTATATCATACATTTTAAATAAAGTAAATACTTAATTCGACTTCTTTATTTAATATAATAAACATAATATGATAAAAAACAAAAAATAAAACATATAATATTCCATTTAAAATGGTGTTTTTCGTGATATAAATACAAAAATTAGAAAGATTAAATTAACACAAAAGATAAAGTGACTTAAAAATAAATGTTTTATTTTTATTTAGCTTTTTTAATTTAAATTAAGCAAAATAGTAATTACAAATATTTTTAATTATTGAATTTATATCTATTAAATTGTAAATAATAAAATTTTAAAATCACTAGACAAAAAGCTTGTTTTATGTTATAATAATTTTTAAGAAAATTCCTTTAAGTTAATCCGGCGAGGTTGACAAGGTTGTAATCATATATACTATAGCTATATCCATATGATTTTGAAACCATATCTGTCAACTAGACAGATATTTTTTTGTCTAAATTTAAAAGTGTGAGGTGATAGTTTGCAGCCAAAAGCAATAATTATGGATGAAAACACTATGACTAGAGCTATAAATAGAATAACCTATGAAATTTTAGAGCAAAACAAGGGTCCTGAAAATCTATGTTTAGTTGGTGTTTTTTCTAGAGGAGTTATTATAGCAAAAAGAATAGTTGATAAAATTTATGAGCTTGAAAAAATTGCCGTTAATTATGGTGAATTAGATATAACAAAGTTTAGAGATGATAAAAAATACACTTCAAATGATGAAAATACAGATAAAACAAACATAGATTTTGATATAAATAATAAAAAGGTTGTTATAGTTGATGATGTAATATATACAGGTAGAAGCACTAGAGCTGCAATAGATGCATTGATTGAAAAAGGACGTCCAAAACACATACAGCTGGCTGTTTTAATTGACAGAGGACATAGAGAGTTGCCAATAAGACCTGACTATGTGGGTAAAAATGTACCTACATCTCAAGAAGAAATGGTTAAGGTTTCTGTAAAGGAAATCGATGGTTTAGATATGGTAACAATAGTATTATCAAAATAGAAAGGCTGCGTATTATGGATAAGTCGATTTTAATAAAAAATGTAAAAATATTATCTGAAAATGAAATTTTAACTGTAGATATTTTTATAGAAGATAGC
>JAEXNS010000330.1 GCA_023439605.1 Bacillota bacterium
TCTATCTTGCAATTCAAATCTAAGTGTTTGCTCTTTTTCAAACTCTGTCATTGTCATGCTTATATTTTCAAAAAACATACTATATGAAGGTGTAGACTGAGGATAGCCCAATTGAGCTAACTCAAAAACAAGATTATCCCATTCAGTTTCTAGTACTTCAATTTCTCCGTTAGAGTTAATTCTAGCAGCAACATTTTTTGACATGAGTTCTAAATAAACTTCAGTAGTTTCTGCACTTGACATACCTGGAAAAAGTACAATATACCCATCAGACTTATTTAAAAGTAATGTAACCGCAACCGCTGCTATAATTAAAACAGCAATAATAGAAATAATCAATATTTTCATTTTTTTTGAGAACTTACCCCAAAAAACTTTTAATTTATCAAAAAACTCTTTTAACTTAATCTTTATATTATTCATAATTTACTTAATACCAATACTATTTTATTTTTATACTTGCATTTGCATTATTTCTTTGTATGCATTTATCGCACGTGTTGTAATCTGGACTGTCGTTTCTATTGCTGTTGAAGCTTTTGTAGTTTGTATCATTATAGCATCTATATCATCTCTAGCACCTATAGATAAATCGTATGCAGCTTTTTGAGATTCAACTTCCATTTCTTTTACATCTGCAATTTTGCTTTTTAAAATTTCAGCAAAAGATTCTACTTGATTATTTAAATCCCCTTGATTTTCTGTTTTAAACATTGATTCTAAGGGTTTTATTTTGGAAATAGCATCTATATTCATAATATATAATTCCTTTCAAAATTTATTATCTTCCTATTTCAAGTGCTTTAGTTGCCATTGCCTTTACAACTGATAGTGCACTTACATTTGCCTCATAAGCTCTTGAGGCTTCCATAAGATCAACTTGCTCTTCAGCATTATTTACATTTGGATAAAAAACATAACCTTCTTCATTTGCATCTGGATGATTGGGGTCATAAACTGGAATAAACTCATTTTCATTTTCCACTACCTCTTTCACCCTTACACCACCATTTTGAGCTTTGTCTAATATTTCAGAAAAAGATTGCTCCCTTGTTTCAAAAACAACCTGCTTTCTTCTATATGGTCCACCATCTTCAGTTCTAGTTGTATTTTGATTTGCTATGTTTTGCAAAACTATGTTCATTCTAAATCTTTCCGCTGTCAATGCAGAACCAACTATATTTAAAGAGTCCATAAAAGCCATAAATTCACCTTCTAAAAATTATTTGAAGTTTGATTGTGTTAAGACATATCTATAATCTGCAAACTGGGCATTTATTTTTTGAATTACTGCAGAAGACTGAACAAAAGTACTATATAGTTCAAGTGACTCTTTATCAATGTCAACACTATTTCCATCTACTAATATAGAATTTTTATCATTATATATATTTGATTGAAAAGAATATTTAACCTTTCCATCTTTAGCTTTTTCATTTTCTAGTACATTTTTAAATGAATATTCCTTCGCCTTATAATCAGGAGTATCTATATTTGCTATATTCTGAGTATGCACTTTTTGTTTTATATTTAAAGCAGCCAAGCCACTTTCCATTGATTTAAAACTAATTGAATCATAATACAAAGTTATCACTCCCTCATAAATTTTATTTTTTGTTTTTATTATTAATTATAACTCCTTTTATATAAAAAATCAATAAAAAAGTACTTTTTTAGTGTATTATTTTACGTAATGTATAAAATACAGTATTTGATTTCATACATTATAACCATTCTTTTCTTTAGAAAAAAGATAAATTTATATCAAAATTAAAATAAGTATTAATAACTTATTTTTTAAGTAATTAATTAATGGTTATATAATCTTTTAAAGAGAAAAATAGGTTTGTATAATAAAATAATAAACTAATATACTTATAAGGTTTTTGAATGTTCAAAAACCTTATATTTTATTTTTTTAATCTTTTTACCTACATAAAGTAAAATAATGGTTTGAAATTTCATATAGGAAATTATAAAAAAAATGAGCAGAAAAATTCAATATATTCTGCTCATTATTTTAATTACTTGATTAGATTAGTTTGTGTTTTAAATTATTTGTCTAATTTTATATTAGATTCGTCATTTGTTGGTTCAACTTCTGTAGCAACTGTTTCTACAATGTCGTCTGGTTTGGTTCCGCCAGCTGAAGCTTCTACTTCAAGTGCAGCTAAGTCAATATTTATTTTTTCTACATTTTTATTTGAAGCTATAATAGAGCTAACTATTTCTTCAAATTCAGCAGAAGGATTTTCACTATGTAGTTCAAAATATTTTTTCCCTAAATTACTATATTGTTTTGTAATATTTGCTTGTTCAGCATTTAACTGCGATTTTAATCTTGACTTTTCAGCTAAAATTTTAGATTTATCAGCTATTCCAGTTGCTGCCTTCGCTGCTTTTTCTCCTACTTTTTCGCCAAAAGTTCCTAGTTTATCAAAAAATCCCATGAAAATCACCATCCTTTTTATATTTTTAATTTAAAACATTATCTATAGAAGCTATAGGTAAATCTTTTTGTTTAAATGCACTAAACCCCAAAAAAAGTAATAATGCATATCGTACTAAACTTACTAATGATTCAATGATATTAATAAAGTTAAATGGAATGCTTATAGATTTTATTTTACCATTGCTAAGTGTAGATGGTAAAGATAATATAGAATCGAAAAGACCTAATAACTCTACAAACACATAGTAAGCTAAGAATATAGCTAAGGCCTTAAATACAGCTTTTTTCAAGAACTGATTTTCTTCCTTAAGCAAAACATAAGCCACTGCCA
This sequence comes from Bacillota bacterium, assembly GCA_023439605.1. Taxonomy (GTDB): domain Bacteria; phylum Bacillota; class Clostridia; order Oscillospirales; family Ruminococcaceae; genus JAEXNS01. The sequence goes on from JAEXNS010000330.1 coordinate 2,784, forward strand.
CTAATAAAAAAATCATGGCATTGTATCCACCTATAACTGCAACAAAATAAATAATAGCTGCAAAGACCCCAACTGGTATACCTAATTTAGTCTTTTCCAAAATATCACTCCCTATTTATTCTTTACTTAATTTTATCCTTTTTTTTATGTAATGTCAATATATTTTCTATATTTTTATTAAAAAAATATATTTATACATTAATAAATTATATTTATCATTAAAACAAAGTTTTTTATCTATTATTTGTCAACTTTTCTCATCGAAAAATAGTATTTGCATTAATTTATTTCATATTATACCCAAAATATTTTTTTGTGGGCTCACACTATCTTTGTCAACCAAAATAATATTTTGTATTTTTTGAGATAATATATCAAAATCATTCACAACAGAAGAGTGTAGCGTTGCTAATAACTCACCTTTTTTTACTTCATCGCCTATACTTTTATTTAGCACAATTCCTGCTGAATAGTCTATCT
>JAEXNS010000334.1 GCA_023439605.1 Bacillota bacterium
AAATGATATTTTTAAATGTTTTGATATTATTCTTTAATACTACGCTATAATTTTCGGGAATTTAGGATGTCAACATTATATGAGGATGAGCAGAAAGCTTTAAAATCCTCTGCTGACGAATTAAGAATGTTCATTGATGATGCTGAAAAAAGGTCCGGAGATGTAACAGCTTTTATTGATTTAGTGCGTAAATATGAGCATATTGAGGAACTTACTCCCGAAATCGTTCATGAGTTGATTGAAAAAATTGTTGTTCATGAGGCTGACAAGTCAAGCGGAAAGCGAATTCAACAAATAGATATTTACTTTCGCTTTGATGTGGCGGTATCGAGCATCGAAACGGAAACAGGCAAATACAGAAAAAAGGCTGCATAACGCTATGTTATGCGGTCTACAATATAACTAAAAAAACTTCTATATCGCTATGGTTCTTATATAAATATTTATCCTAATAATATTGTTGGAATTAATGCTATAGTTGGAAAAAACTCAAGTGGGAAAACTTGCTTGTTAGATCTCTTAGGTGAAAGAATTTATTCCCGAAATAGGAATGATGAAATCTGGACGCCTGAAGACAATGATCCACATGAAAATCTGAAGAATAGTATTTTAAACCCTAAGGAATCAATTCCTTTAGAAGTTTCTACTAGTTATTTTTTTATTTATTATTGGGGGCAGGATTTAGAAGGGAATAATTTATTTATTTTTGAAGCTACAAACTATACGAAATATATAGATTTATTCAAAAATAAAAAAATTATTTCTAATTCAAAAGGATGGACTACAGTTGCTTTTTCAATTGATGATTATAAATTGAATATTGAGGTTAATATTCAATATAATCCATCAATTATATTATTTAAACATGATTTTAGAAATGTATTTGGATATAAAGAAGCAGTGGCTGAAAACGAATCAACAATATTTATAGAAAGGAGAAATAGAGGGTATAAAAATATATTAAAATATGATCAAATTAATTTTTTGATTGAACAAATGAATTCAAAAGATACTGAAATTTACAAAAATGAAGAATATTATTTAACTGTTGAATTTTATTATAATGAATTCACTAGGAATGAAGATTATTTTAGTGCTTTTCTGGAGGTAGTTCCTACATATAAAGCTTTGGATTTATCAAGTATGAATGATTATGAAAAAAGCACATTAAATTTTATTTATGGATTTATATGTACATTGTATAAAGACTTTGTATTCAAGGATTTTACATTTAAACAGGAATTTTCGATGACGGATTATATTGTGAATTCGCCTGAGCAAAGTAAGAAATTAAAAAAAGATATTGAAGATATCATAAAAGAAATAATTAAGACTAAAAATAAAAATAAAAATAATTTTGAAGAAATAAAAAGTTTTTATTATGATGTCATTGACGTAATATCAAAAAAGCAGGGTGATAGATGGAAAGAAATTACAAGCGAATTCAAAAAAAGTGTTTATAGCTTCTATGGTTTTTTAAAGGATTGTGATAAGAACAAAATAGAATTTAAAGCTATAAAAGATGGTGTAAAAATAAAATTTAAAAATGAGTCTACTATTTCTAATTCTAATTGTAAGGATTTTTTTGATAACTGTATTGATGAAGTGGAAAAAAAGTATTTAGATGGAGAAGATTCGTTAATGGCAGTATATGTTTCAACTAAGATTGAAACTTTAAGTGATGGAGAATTTACAAATTTGGAACTATATGCTTCGATTTATGAACAAATAGAATATTTAATGAAAAATAATAAAACAAAAAGCTACATTTTATTATTTGATGAAATTGAAAGAGAAATGCATCCGGAAATGTGTAGAGAACTAATTTTTAATTTAATTAAATTTTTGAAAAAATTTAAAGAGAACAATTTTCAATTGATTTTATCAACCCATTCTCCTTTTTTAGTAAGTGATTTGCGTAAAGAAAATTTAATATGCTTAAGAAAAACGGGACAAGGAGATAGCGAGGTTGTTAATGTTAAGGAAAATACATTTGCTCAAAATATCCATCTCATATTAAAAAATGATTTTTTTCTAAATAGTACAATAGGAGCGTATTAAAAAAAATGTATTAATGTAATTGCAAATCTTTTGACTAAAGAAGTAGAGAAGGAGAAGAATTTAGTTAAATATGAGAAGAATTTAGCTGAATATGAAAAGAATTTAGCTAAATATGAGAAGAATTTTTGGCAAAAATTAAATAAATTTTTGAAAAGAGAAGAAATTAAAGATATAGGAGAAGCGGAAAAATATCTTAGAACAATGATTTCTAGTATTGGTGAAAATATAATAAAAAATGAATTACTCGAATTGTTGGATAGATGTAAAATCTTTGACAAAAAATACAAAGACATCGATTCTCAAATAAAGGAACATAAGAAAAAAATAGAAGAGTTAGAGTTAGTGAAGAGAAAAAAGGTTGAACAATATGTTGAAAATAGCAAGTAAAGAAGAACTTTTGGAAAATAAAGAAATCAATGAGATTTTTAACAAAGTTTCCGAAGCATTATACAAGGAAATTCTTAAAGTAGAAGCAGAAATTATTTGTGATTATAAAGGTAAAGAAATCAGATTAAATAATAAAGAGGTAATAAAAAAATTTTTGATGTCAAAGGAATTTTATAAATATGATTTTAAGAAAGATATAAGTGAATTTAAACAAGATTTTATTAATTTGCATCATAAAACTACATACAAGAGTTTATATAAAGATAAACATACAACTTCTGAGTATACGAAAAAATTTATTGAAAAATATCAAGGAGTACAAGAATTTGAGGAAATAAAAAAAATACTCAAAGAAGGGAAAAAAAGCTTAAAGGATATTCAAGCGGAGATGAAGGGTTATCTCAATAATATTATAGATGAATGCTTTAAATATATGTTTATTACTGGTGAACAAAGACATAGATTGATGTATTTAATCGGATTAAGAGTGTGTCCATATTGCAATATGAATTATATAGTTAATTATGAGCATTTAGGTGCAAAGAAAAGTACTGCTGATTTAGACCATTTTTATAGTCAAAGCATATATCCAGAATATTCACTTTGTTTATTTAACTTTATTCCATCTTGTCCTATTTGCAATAGTAGATTTAAATTACAAAGTAAAATGAATATTAATGAACATATATATCCATATGAGGACAGTTTTGAAGGAAAAGCAAAATTTAAGATTTCAAATGCAGTTGAAGCCTTAATAAATGACGAAAAGCCAGTTATAAAACTTGATATAGTTGTTTAACTTAAATATCGAACCAGATATGCATGAATAGCTACACATATAGTTGTAAAATTTTTAATGTTTTTTCTAAGCCATTTTTTCATATTAGCCCAGAATTTCTCTATAGG
>JAEXNS010000369.1 GCA_023439605.1 Bacillota bacterium
TTTCTTTCCCAGAAGATTACAAAGGTAAATGGGTTATTCTTTTTTCCCATCCAGCGGATTTTACACCTGTTTGTACTACAGAATTTATGACTTTTGCTTCCATGTCAGATGAATTTAAAGCTTTAAACACTGAACTAGTTGGATTATCTGTAGATTCTATCTATGCACATATTGCATGGTTAAGAAAAATTCAGGACTTAGAGTGGAAAGGCATGAAAAATGTTGAAGTAAAATTCCCACTTATAGAAGATATTCGTATGGAAGTCGCAAATAAATATGGAATGATTCAACCTGGTCAGTCAAATACACAAGCTGTTCGTGCAGTTTTTGTTATTGACCCAGAGTCAAAAATAAGAACCATACTTTATTATCCACTAACAACTGGACGTAACTTTGATGAAATCAAACGTATAATTATAGCTCTTCAAAAAGCTGACAATGATAAAGTTGCTACTCCTGCAGATTGGCGACCAGGCGATGATGTAATAATTCCTACCCCTGGTTCTTGCGGAACAGCAAAAGAGCGTATGGAAACTAAATCAGATGATCAGTATTGTTTAGATTGGTTTATGTGTTTTAAAAAAGAAAAAAAATAATTCAAATAAAAACTATTAATATTCAGCCGCTAAAGGTAACGCTTATAGTTTTGTAGGAGTTTCGACTCTGCGGAGTCGACCGGGCTTTCCGGTCGCCCTGGACCTTCGGTAAATAATCTCTTACTTAACTATATGGCCAAATAGCAAATAAAAACTAGCTATATTTTTTTATAGCTAGTTTTTATTTGACATTTAGATATATATGTGATAAAATTTATTTATAAAATTATCTATTTTGTATAAAATAAATTTATTATTCATTATCATTTAAAAAACAAATAAAATTACGATATATTTCATATAGTGTATTTTTATTTTCAATGGTATTAAATCATCAATGGGAGGTAAAAAAATGAAAAAACATAATACTGCCATAGATAAGTTTATAGATGCTCCTGAATGGAATATGATTTCAGATTTAAATTCTAATACAGGTCTATATAGATTTCTAAATAATGACGTTCTTTTAGATGCAAATGCATCATATATTTTGCTTAATAATTCAAAAAGGAATATAACATCTATTTCTTACGAAACATTTAATGAAATAATGGAAGAAATTAAATCTTTTCCTGTTGAAGACGAACCAAATATATATATTTATAATAAAAATAGCCAAAAGATTTGGCTGAAAATCTCAGAAAAAAAAATAGATGGACACATATTTGGTGTTATTCAAAACGTATCTGATTTTTTCATAAAAAAAGAAATTTATAATCCAAACGAATATGATCCTATTACTCACTTACTTTTTAAAGATACTTTCATTAGTAGGGTTAGAAATATAATAAATAATTCTGATAAAAATTATGTTTGTTGTCTTGCTAGTATTAGAATAAACGGAATAAATCATTTCAATGCAGCGGTAGAATTAAACAACAAGCATAAGTGTAGTTTATGTCTTATAAGTGCTGTTCGCTCCTTTCAAACTGAAAACATGGTTATGGGTATAAATTCATATAAGGAATTGTACATTTTTTTTGATGGAATTGATCATAAAGAAGCGATAAAAACAATAAAAACAATTTCAGATAAAATATCACACACAGAAATAAAAGACGACTTTGGTCAAATAATTTTATCTGATTCTAAAAAAAGTTTTTCTTTGAGTGCTGGTTTATGTGACTATCCAACTCATACAAGCTATTTCCCTGATTTGTTCAAATTTGCAGATTTTGCTCTTTACGAATGTGCGATAGATAGGTTTACTAGTTCTATAAATGTATTTTCAAATGAAATATATGAAAAAAACGCATCAAATTATATAAACATCAAAAATTTTTATAAACTTATAAATGAAAATTTATTCCAGTATCATTTTCAACCAATTTTTTCAGCATCCACAGGTGATATATTTGGTTATGAAGCATTGATGCGAACACCAAAAGAAATAAATATGACTCCTTTGCAAATACTTGAATTTGCCAGTAAACATGATAATCTTTATTCCATTGAAAAACATACATTTTTTAATACTTTAAAAATCATTAGCGAACATCAAGATATTTTGAAAAATAAGAAATTGTTTATTAACAGTATTCCAAATGAACCCCTAAATGATGAGGATTTTGATACTTTATCAAATATATATGACGAATTATTTTCAAAAATAGTAATCGAAATAATAGAAAATCAAAATTTAACAGATGAAAGTATTTTTAAAATGCACAATCGAATGAAACATCTTCATTTTGAAATTGCAATAGATGATTTTGGCTCCGGATTTTCTAATTCGGAAACCTTAATTAGATCCATGCCAAATTATATTAAAATCGACCGTTCTTTAATTTCTGATATTGATAAAAAGCCAAGAAAGCAACAACTTGTTTCAAATATAATTCAATATGCAAATACAAACAATATTCGTTCTCTTGCTGAAGGCATAGAAACAGAAGAAGAACTTAAAACAGTATTAAATCTTGGGGTAGAATTAGTTCAGGGATATTTCGCCTCTAGACCAAAACCCTTTTTCTTAGAAGAACCGTCTAAAGATGTAAAAGATTTAATACAAAAAATAAATTTAGAAAAAAATATTACAAATTTACGAAAAATTTTCACCATATCTACAGATGGAATATATGATATTTTAAACATAGCTTTATATAAATATACTGATATATATATACAAACTTCAAATGTTCAACTTATTGGAAACTTAAATAGCAACATATTTATAAACTTAATCATTGCTGATAATTGTGACTGTAATTTAAGCATAAACGACCTTGTAATAAATTCCATAACATCTCCTGTTATGACTTTGGGTGAAAACTCAAATCTAACTTTAATAGTTAATGGTAAAAACAAATTCTCAAACGAACCAATAATCGTACCTAGTAGTGCTTCAATAACTTTTAAGGGAAATGGTACTTTAGACATAATAACAAACCAGTTGGCTGGTTCCTCAATAGGCAATTATTTTGATGAAGATTATGGTAATATAACTATTGAAATGGATGGAAATTTAAACATCTTATCCAATGGTCACCATGTAATTGGAATTGGTGGTGGAAGAAACAAATCAAATTCAAAAATACAAATTCTTGCTGGTGATATTAACATAGACATACATGGAACAAAAACTCTTGGTATTGGTTCTGTTTTAGGAAATGCTGATATTAAAATAAAAAATTGTGAGCTAAAGATAGTTTCAAATTCTGTTGATTCAACAGTTATAGGAAGTATATCAAATGATGCAACAGTAGAAATAGAAGACACAAAACTAACTGTTGAATGCAATGGAAACAAAATAACTTCTATTGGAGTTATTGAAGAAGGTTCTCTTAAATGTGAAGTCAAGAGATGTCATATAAAACTAGCTTATAGAAGTAGCAACGGAACAGGAATTGGAGCTAAAAACGGAAACAATGATATACTTATTACACATTCAAAAATTTATTTTATTGCAGAAGGTACAGAAATAACTGGTTTAGGAAATGAAGGAAGTGATGGATTTATAAATATTTATTCTTCTCATTTAATATACAATTTACTTGCAGCTAAACCTTCTTATTACTCTTTAAAAGATAAAAACAACATCATTATAGACTACTGTAAAGTAGAAGATACAAACATTAATAATTTACAATAAAATAAAAAGCTTGGTTGACTCCAAGCTTTTTATTTTATTTATTTTTAAGTTTAAAATAAATATCTTCTCTTCTATCTTTTTTAAATGGATACTTTCTTCTATACTCTTCTACATCATCTTCAATATCTATAGTTTTTAAGGTCTCATCTTCCAGTAGTCCTAAAATAATATCACCATGAGGACTTATAATACAGCTATCACCACTATAAGTATTATCATTTTGTATTCCAAAACAATTTACAGCTACTATATAAACTTGATTTTCAATAGCTCTTGCTTTTAACAAAGTTAACCAATGATTTTTTCTAGCACTTGGCCAGTTTGCAGCTACTACAATTACATTTGAATTTTTTGAAGCAGCTTGAAATATTTCAGGAAATCTTAAATCATAACATATAAATGTACTTATAAAAAAATTATTTATTTTTACACTAGATATATCTTCTCCACCTACAAAATACTTATCTTCATTCATATACGAAAAAGGATGTATTTTTATATAGTCTGAAATAATAGCTTTGTTTTCATCAATTATAGTATAACGATTTTCGGCTTTATTTTGTTTTTTTGATACCCAACCAAAACCTATTTTTATTTTATATTTAAAAGCATAATCTTTAATAATATCAACAGTTACAGTATCTCTTTCACCTATTTTGTTCGTATTCATAGAAAATCCTGTAAAACTCATTTCTGGGAAAAACACAATTTCACTTTTTTCAGACGAAGCTTTTTTTATAAACTCCTCTGCTCGATTTATATTATACGCTCTATCCTCATACAAAATATTTAACTGGCAAATAGATATCTTCATGTATTCCTCCTTAATTTTCAACTGCTACTGTTGGTTTTTTTTTAAAAACAACTAACTTACTGAAAAGATAATTTGCAGTTAGAATAATAACTTGAGATAAAAAAGCCCACAAAAATTCATTTAATTTTTCAGGACTACCCATAAGACCTGATATAAATTCTATTTTAAAAAATCCACCATTGTAATTTATATTTGAAAATTTAAACAATGAAATGAAAAATGCACTAAATCTTTCTATACAAAGGATAGTGATAAACATATCAATCAAAAAAGATACTCCCCTAGCAGTATAAAAAGACACTACTTGTTTTACAAGTTCTTTTTTTGTAGTAGTAACGCTTTTAAATACATATTTTTTGTTAGTAATAAAGGCAAAAGTTATTGCTACTACTTGGGCAATTATTGTAGAAATTGTTGACGAAAAAGCTATATCATATATAAAATGCTTTACTGTAAATCTAGTAATAAAATATACTAAAGTTGTAAGTCCTCCCATAAAAATATACTTAATAATCTGTTCATATTTAATATATAATTTTTTTATAAACTCCATTTTATCTATCCTTTCAATTATTTTTTTAATTATACCATCATTTTCACTGTTTGTAAACCTATGAAACCCATGTTCCTATGCCAATTAAATGTTTTAAAATAGCACTATATTCCCTTGCCGCTCTTATAAGATATCTATTTTTTTTAGATATTAAGTTTATGTTCATATACGTTAAATCATCTTCAATCAAATAATAAGTTGGATGATTTAAATTATTCCCAAATTTAATATAAGTATCTGGAATAAAGCTCACACCTAAATTTGATAAAACAAAAGCAAATGCTGTTTCTAAATATTCAGTTTTTATTATTGAATTTGGAGCAAATCCATAGTTTCTACATATATTTACATATATATCATTTATATTTTGATTTGATGATAGAATTATAAAATTTTCCTTAGAAAAAAAAGATAAATCAACAGCATTTTCTATATCATCGCCTTTTATAATTTCGTTATAATCAACTTTTTTATCTTTTAAGGTTTCATTTATTGAGTTTTCATTTGATACAGCAAGATATAATTTTTCTTGTGAAAGAAATTCAACATTAAAAAATTTTAAATCCGGTACTTCTGTACTTATTGCAATATCAATATTTCCGTTTAAAATTTCATTTTCGAGTTTTTGCTGCTCTGCTTCAATTATATTTATTTTTACACCTTTATATTTTTTATGAAATGCCGAAATACTTTTTGCAAGCATACAAGAACCTCTAAACGGAGTTGTTCCTATGGTTAAAACCCCTGATTTTAACTCTTCTAAGTCAGACAATTCATTTTCCAAATCTTTATTTATCATTTTTATAGTTTTTGCTTTTTCTACATATATTTCACCAGCTTGAGTAAGTTGAATAGGAACTGATGTTCTGTCAAATATTTTACATCCAATTTGATCTTCTATTGTCATTATAAACTTACTTAAAGCGGGCTGTGTAATATATAACATTTGCGATGCTTTTGAAAAACTTTTACATTCAGCTACTGCTAAAACATATTCTATTTGTTGATTTGTCATATAAATCACTTCCATTTTATAATATTGTATTGTATAATTAATTATAACATATATTATAATAAAAAATATGTTTTTTTTATTATTTTAAGTAATTTATATTGAAAGAGTGTTATTATTCATCTATATGTATAGGGCATATATACTTTACCTAAGGTCCAGGGTGATCGGAAAGCCCGGTCGACTCCGCA
>JAEXNS010000357.1 GCA_023439605.1 Bacillota bacterium
TCCACTTTCAATAATACAATCGTTACTATTACAGACGTTCAGGGAAATGCAATTTCATGGGCTAGTGCTGGTGGTTTAGGATTTAGAGGTTCTAGAAAATCTACTCCTTACGCTGCACAAACTGCTGCTGAAACAGCTGCAAAAGCTGCTATGGAACATGGTTTGAAAATAGTTGAAGTGTATGTTAAAGGTCCTGGATCAGGACGTGAAGCAGCAATTAGAGCTTTGCAAACAGTAGGTCTTGAAGTTAAAATGATCAAGGATGTAACTCCAATTCCTCACAATGGATGCCGTCCTCCAAAAAGAAGACGTGTGTAATTATTAACAGGAGGTGTAAATTATGGCGATCAATAGAGAACCAATATTAAAAAGATGTAAATCTTTAGGTATTAGCCCTGCTGTTATGGGTGTTGCTAAAGATACAAAGCGTAATCCAAATGGTAACAGAAGATCAAAAGTTTCTGAATATGGTTTACAATTACGTGAAAAGCAAAAATTAAAATTTATATATGGTGTTTTAGAAAAACAATTCTATCACTATTTTGAAATAGCAGCAAAAATGGAAGGTAAAGCGGGTCATAACTTATTAACATGTCTAGAATCAAGATTAGACAATGTTGCATTTAGAATGGGCCTTGCTTCAACAAGAAGAGAATCTAGACAATTAGTTTCTCATGGACATTTCACAGTAAATGGACAAAAAGTAGATATTCCTTCTTATAGAGTAAAAATCAATGATGTAATTGCACTATCTGATAGTAGCAAGAGCAGTACAAAATTCAAAGAAATTGTTGAAGTTACAAATGGCAGAGTAATCCCTCTATGGCTTGAAATGAATAAAGAAGCTAGTACAGCTAAAGTAGTTCGTATGCCTATTAAGGAAGATTTGGACTATGAAATTGAAGATCAGTTAATAGTTGAGTTGTACTCTAAGTAATATAATTAGTTTCTGGGTCGGCACAATAAAATTAACGATTATTAATGTGATTGTGAAATAGGAGGGTTTTTATGCTTGAAAAAATAGAAAAACCGGAAATAGAAACAGTCGAGCTTAAAAGTGACGGGAAATATGGTAAATTCGTTTTAGCTCCACTTGAGCGTGGCTATGGAATTACTTTAGGAAATAGCTTAAGACGAGTATTACTCTCCTCGCTACCCGGAGTTGCTGTTACTTCAGTTAAGATTGATGGAGTACACCATGAATTATCTACAATTCCAGGTGTAAAGGAAGACGTTACTGAAATTGTACTTTGCATAAAGGGTTTAACAGCAAAATTGCATGGTGAAGGGCCTAAAACAGTTTATATAGAAGCAGAAGGCGAATGTGAAGTAACCGCTGGTGATATTAAAACTGATTCAGAAGTGGATATTTTGGATCCAGGAATGCATATTGCTACTTTAGGTAAAGATGCAAAACTAAGTATGGAACTTGTCTTAGATAGAGGCAGGGGTTATGTATCTGCTGAAAGAAATAAGCAGTTGATAAGTATGCCTATAGATGTTATTGCAGTAGATAGTATATACACACCTGTTTTAAAAGTCAACTATCAAGTTGAGGATACTCGTCTTGGTCAAGTTACAGACTTTGATAAGCTTACTTTAGAAGTATGGACTGATGGTACTATATCTGCTAAAGAAGCCATTTCACAGGCAGCCAATCTCCTCAACGAGCATCTAAAGCTATTCATAGATCTTTCAGAAGAAGCTAGTATAGCTGAAGTATTAGTTGAAAAAGATGATAAAGGAAAAGAAAAAATCCTTGAGATGACCATTGAGGAACTTGACTTATCGGTACGTTCTTTCAACTGTTTAAAACGTGCAGGCATAAATACTGTTGATGACTTAATAAATAAGTCAGAAGAAGAAATGATGAAAGTAAGAAATCTAGGTAAAAAATCTTTTGATGAAGTAAAAGAAAAATTACATTCTTTAGGATTCGACCTTTCGTCTGAAGAAGATTAATCAAACAAATTATTTAGATATAAATCTGAAAGATTATCTATAAAGGAGTGAATTTCTATGCCAGGAGCAAGAAAACTAGGAAGAACATCAGACCATAGAAGATCTATGCTTAGAGCTATGGTGACTTATTTACTAGAAAACGGTAAGATTGAAACTACTGTTACTAGAGCTAAAGAAGTACGTTCTGTTGCTGAAAAAATGATAACTATTGGTAAGAATAATGATCTGCACTCCAAGCGTCAAGTGTTAGCATATGTAACTAAGGAAAGTGTTACAAAGAAACTTTTTGATGAGATTTCACCAAAATATGCTGATAGAAACGGTGGATATACTCAAATAATAAAGATTGGTCCACGTCGTGGAGACGCAGCAGAGATGGCAATTATTAAATTAGTATAGTAAATGATAAAAAGAGGATATTCTATATCCTCTTTTTTTGTTTACTATGAAATAAATTTTAAAAATTCTTCGACTAATTTATGGACAATTTTGAAGTTTATCAATTAGTAATAGGTTGGATTATTGTTGAAAGTTGAGTTTTTTGAGGTAATATGGTATAATATATATTAATATTAGAGAAAAAAATGTGAAAGGGGGGATATATATGAAACTATTATTGATTTCAGATTTACATCTGCAAGAAGAAAATGATTGGAAAAAAATAAATATAATTTTAGAGTCAATGATAAGATGTGTTAAAAATAAAATGAAGGACAATGAAGAGATTATAGTAATTACATTGGGGGATATAATAGATCAGAGTAAAATAAACGCTTTTGTAGAAGCAAAAATACTGTATAACCAAATTCAGAATAACTTTGAAAATATTAAGTTTAGATTTGTTCCAGGAAATCATGAAGTTACAAGTAATTCCACAAGTGAATTAGATGAATTCAATAAGTTTGTTAAAGAATATAGTAATCTAGGTGATTATACAGATAAATGTAGTGTTCAGTTTGAGGATATAGAAGGATTTAGAATTCTATATGTTGACTCTACTTTAAGTAGAGATCATAAATCCGCTGGGAAAATAAATGTAGAGGAGATAAAATCAAAAATAAGTAAAGGAAAAAATATAATCTGTATGCATTATCCTCCATGTGAGCAAGATGGAATAGATAAAAGTATCCCGAACACAAAAGAATTAATTGGAACAAGAGCGAATTTTATTTTTTATGGTCATCAACATGGATACGTAAAAACACCTGACTTTTTAGCGAAAGATACCGATATACATTCAATAGGTGCTTTTTTAAAGTATGATCTATCTAATTATGAGTTCGTGTTATTAGATATTTCTGATGGAGGGATTAACTTTGCTTATCGTTATTTATATGTATCAGAAGAAAAAATTGTAAGAGATTTATTATATCCTAAAAAAAATAATATTTTTTCTGATAATATAAAAGTAAAATCACCTATACTGTTAGAAAAATCAGTTTTAAAAAGAAAAATACATTCTGATGATGATAGCGATATTACTTCAGTTTGTGATTATGTTAATAAAAACAATTTGATTATATTAAATGGAGATGCAGGAAGTGGAAAAACATTTGAACTTAAGCTTATTTATGAAATATATAAAACAGATGATGAGTATTATCCTATATGGATTGAATTAAAAAATACAAACAATGAGAAATTGAAGGAGTATATTGGATATTGTAAAAAAACTATTGATAGAAAAATCCCACTTTTAATTTTTGATGGTCTTGATGAGATGAAAAATGAAGATATGAATGTTTTTTTGAGGGACATACAGAGTGCTATTGTTGGAGATGTTGAAATTAAAGTAATTATATCTGAGAGGAGATTTTTGAAAAGAACTTTAGATGGATTTGTTAATGGATATCTGAAGGATATAGAGGAACAAGATATAAAAGAATATTTAGAAAATAAAGGTGTTAATGTATATTTATTTTACAATGAACTGCGTAAATCCGAATGTATTGAATTGGCCAAAAAACCTTTTTATCTTGTTGAACTAGTACGAATTTTTTTGAGTGAAAAAAGTATCCCTAACAAAATTGATTTATTACCAAAGATGATAAAATGTCGTCTTAATTATAGCAATAAAAAACAAAATAATATGTTAACCGATAACGAAGCATCTATATATGTGGATTTGAGAAAAATATCTTTTTTTATGCAAACACAACAAAAAAATTACTTAGAGAATTCATACTATACAGATGAAAAGATTTTGAGTGTATATAATCAAAATCTTTTGAAAAATACAGGGTTACTAACTGCCTATGATCTTGAAGACGAAACAGTATGGGAGTTTGAGCATAGTATTTTTAAAGAATATTTTGTTGCCGAATATTTAGGAAAGCTTTCTTTTAAGGATATAATAGAAGTAATTGCGAAATATGATAAATTAAAACCATCATGGTTGAATGTAGTGTCATATTTGTTGCAAATGCAAAATGATGATAATCTTTTAAATTGGTTAATTCAAAATGACAAGGATTTTATTTGTGAATTTGAACCTAATAAATTAAAGATAGACAATAGAAACAATGTGTTTAAAGAGGTTTTTAATGATACGGTTTATACAAAAAAAGTACATATCGATAGAATATATGATGTTACAAAATTAGGACGCTATTTTCAAAGTTATGAAACTATTAGATTTATGATTGATAGATTAAAAGAAGATAAAGAAAATCATGCTATATTAAGCATATTAAATATTCTTGTTTATTGTAATGATTTTTATGATAAAGAAGATGAATTAAGAAAAATTATATTTGAAAAGATTTTAAGTGATAAAAGTGATGAATATATAATTAGTCTTTATGTTGAACTTTTAATAAAAATATTTATTGGTAACTTAGATGAAATAACAAATGATGTGTTTGAACTTTTGCATAAAGACAAACGAAGCTATGTTTTTGGAGCTTTGTGTAAATTATTAAATGAAGCAAATGTTGTTGATGATCATATTGAGTTTATAATAGATTCAATACAAACTAATAAGTCTTTAATTGAATCATCTTATACTAATTATGTAATTAGTGATATTTTAAAAAAAGTTAAGAGTGTAAACGCAGTTTCAAGGGTCATATTGTTTTGTCGCACAGAAAAAATAATATATCGTATTATGAAATATATTGAAATATTAAAGTATAACTGCAAAATGGCAATTGAATTATATAAACAAGGAGAAAATGATATTTTATTAGAAATTATAAATTATTTTAAATATTTAGCAATTAATTTCCGTGAGAATGAATGTAAAGTATTAAAAGAAATTTTTATTTCTACTAAAATGTTAAAAATTATATTTGGGCGATTAATTAATGATGAATTTAATGATATGGAAATGTTTTATACAATTAAGGAAATTATGGATGATTCCTTGTGTGAAAGTTTAATTGAAAAATATTTTAATAGTGATAAAATTGATGATGCGTTTAAGTTGTATGCTAGAAGATTACCAAGTGATTCAGAAATATTTAAGAAATTAGATGATGTAGTTTTAAAAAAAGAGGGTAAAAGAATAGAATTAAAGATTGATGGGAATGAAGAGTATAAGAAAAATATTCAAAAATACTTTGATTCTTTATTTGATAAGCAAGTGTTTGGGGACTTAATCAAGGAATTATTAGAATATATTAAGTATGATGATATAACTTTTGAACAATTATTTGATTCATCAAATAAAATTTATAATTTTTCGGATGTGCCTAATATACGTGAGGATTTGCAAAAAATCAGAACATCATTATTTCATAGCGGTCTTAATAAACAGAGAATAATTGATTTTTTTGAATATATAAATTGGGAACGTTTTTTTGCAATTGAGCTTTATCATATGCTTAATGATTATCAAAACATACTAATAGATGAAAAACAAGTTGTATTTATTCATAATTTTTTAAACAATCAATTTTCAAATATAGATTTTGAAAACTATAATAAAAATGAAGAAATATTTATAATGTATTTAGTTACAATTGCAATTAAAACTGATTTTATTTTTGAAGATAAAAAGTTGATTGAAATGATAACATTTCCAGATGTTTTCTATTTTATGCATAATTTCGATATATTAAATTTTGTAAAACAAAAAGTAAATGATAAACAAAAGTTAAAAAATAAAATTTTAAAAAATATGAAAAATAAAAAATTAGAACCATATGCAGCAAGAGAACATATGTTATATTGTTTAGAAAATAATTTGGATGATGTGGTTGATATTGCAGTTGAGATTTTAAAAAACGAAAACGAAGAAATAGAAATGGCGAAAGATGTGGCTGTTAAGTATCTACAAAAAATTAAAGGTGATAAATTTATAGATAATTTAGTATCTAAAATAAATGATAGAAATTCACTTTCTATTCTATCTTATAATCTTAAAACTAATAATACAAAGCTGATAGAAAAGTTGAGAATAGAAAATGAAAATTCAGATGACAAAAAATTATTTTTGATAGAATTGATTCATCTAAATAGTAGATATGGTATTGAAAAGTATTTTGAAATAGCAAAGAAAGAAAACAAGCCCATATATTTGGGCGAAAACGATATAATTAATAGGAGAATGATAAGGGAAATTGAAAATATTAGTGATATTAAATTAATAGATGTTGTAGCGAAACTTGTTGAGTTATGTTATTCTGTGAATTTCCATGATGCAGAAGATTTTGGGCTTAATGAGGCTATTTGGATCGTTGTTAGGAATTTTGTTCAATCGGATAAGTCAATTACTAAAAAAACTTTAACAGAACTTGTTGAACAAAACCCAGAGAAAAGTAAATTGATTTCTGCTTGCAATTATTATTTAAACATTATTGAAGAAGCAATAATTGATGAAAATGATAGGTGTTGGAGTGTAGAGGAAACAATTCGATTTTTGAATTCAAAAAGAAATTAAAAAAAATGCAATAATCAGTAAATCTAAAGCTGATTATTGCATTTTTAATACACAGTCTATAAATCTTAAAATCCACAAAAAACCAGCTTTTTTCAATTTCTCTTTTGCTTGATTTTAATCACATAAAATGCTATAATTAAAATATTATTTTATTTCTACTGATTAAATTATAAATCTATATTTTAACTAATTATAATAAATTTATATCAAGAATTTATTATAATTATAAACTTATATTTTGTATAATTATGATGTAAATTTATATATCTTTTGGAGGTAATTCATGCTTACAGATATTGAAATAGCACAACAAGCTAAAATCAAGAGAATTTATGAAATAGCAGAAAAATTAGGGCTAGAAGATGATGATATAGAGCCTTATGGACATTATAAAGCAAAGCTTTCCGAAAAACTTTCAGAAAAAATTAAAGATAAAGTTGATGGAAAACTTATACTTGTAACTGCAATAAATCCTACTCCTGCAGGAGAGGGTAAAACAACAGTCAGTGTTGGATTAACTCAAGCTATGAATAGGATAGGTAAAAATACTGTACTTGCTTTAAGAGAACCTTCACTAGGTCCTGTTTTTGGTGTTAAAGGTGGTGCCGCTGGTGGTGGTTATTCACAGGTTGTACCTATGGAAGATATAAATTTGCATTTTACAGGGGATATGCATGCTATTACTGCGGCAAATAATCTTTTATGTGCTATTTTAGATAATCATATTCATCAGGGAAATGAGTTGAATATAGATCAGCGTAAAATAATGTTTAAGCGTTGCATGGATATGAATGATAGAGCTTTGAGAGATATAGTTATAGGTCTCGGTGGTAAGATAAATGGAGTGCCTAGAGAAGATGGTTTTCAAATTACAGTTGCATCTGAGATAATGGCTATTTTATGTCTTTCAGAAGATATAGAAGATTTGAAAAAACGTATAGGAAACATTCTTGTTGCATATGATATTTATGGAAAAGCAATTTATGCGAGGGATTTAAATATACAAGGTGCTATGACCGCTTTACTTAAAGAAGCTTTAAAACCAAACTTAGTTCAAACTTTAGAAAATAATCCAGTATTAATTCATGGTGGACCTTTTGCAAATATTGCACATGGTTGTAACTCAGTTAGAGCAACAAAAATGGCCTTGAAATTGGGCGATTACTGTGTAACAGAAGCTGGTTTTGGTTCTGATTTGGGAGCGGAAAAATTCTTTGATATAAAGTGTCGTTTTGCAAATTTAAAACCGTCTTGCGTTGTTTTAGTAGCAACTATTAGGGCTTTAAAATATAATGGCGGAGTTTTAAAAAGTGATTTATCAACTGAAAACGTTGAAGCTTTGAAAAAAGGAATTATAAATTTAAAAGTACATATAGAAAATATGAATAAATTTGGATTGCCTGTAGTAGTTGCTATAAATAAGTTTCATACAGATACACAAGAAGAAATAAAATGTATAGAGGATTTTTGCAATGCAATGAATGTAGAGGTTTCATTAACTGAAATTTTTTCAAAAGGTGGTCAAGGCGGCGTTGATTTAGCTGAAAAAGTTTGTAAGACTATAGATAAAAATAATAGTGAATTTAAACACTTGTATAG
>JAEXNS010000359.1 GCA_023439605.1 Bacillota bacterium
TTGGTCGCTTTCCGCAGAAAGCGAAATCTTTATGCTTTAAGAGCTTTTTTGCTTCTTTTTGCGATAGAAAAAGAAGCGGAGTTTGAGGCAGAGCCTCATAAATTGCCTCAGCAATTTTCTTAAGTTGACGACATTGAAAGCCCAGTCGCCTCCGCAGAGTCGAAACCCTTGCGAAACCGTAAACTTTACTTTTATGGGCGTAATAGAAAAGTTCTAATGAACAAAATAATTTAATAGGAGTTGTTTTTTATGAAAGAACCAAGTTTAACTTGCAAGTATCCATTGCCAATTACAATGGGAAGTTTATCTTTAATTATAAGTCAGGAAAATGATTATATTCAAGTAAGTGTAGCGGAAGAAGAAAATGGTAAGCAAGAAATCTGCATAGAAAAAGAAAAACTTGATGTATATAAACCGTCCTTTAAATTTACAACATCTTCAAAACAGCTACATAGTGTGGATTTAGAAGGGGAGTTTAGTATTGGCTTAGATTATATTAATTTAAAAGGTCATTTAACAGAGAGAAATATGAGTGATCTGAAAGATGAACCTGCTATATATAAAATTGATTTAAAAATAACATTGCCAACAGGAAAATAATAATTTTGTATTGATTTGTATAATATTATTTGGTATAATTTATTTATATTAAACTAGGGTTAATATTCAGCTCGTAAAGGTAAAATTTAGGATTTGCGAGGGGTTTCGACTCCCGGAGTCGACCGGGCTTTCCGGACGCCCTGAACCTTCGGTAAAACATCTCTGCCCTACACATATGGCTGAATAGTAACAAATTAGGGAGGATAATTATGTCTGATAAAATTACTATCCAAAATATGAGTTTGGAAGATGCAAAAAAGTTAGGAATTGAAAATTGGGGGAAATGGAGTTGTGAGCCAAGTGAATTTGATTGGCATTATAGCGACAGAGAGACAGCATATGTTTTTGAAGGAGATGTAATAGTAACTGCAAATGGAGAAGATACACATATTACAGCAAATTCGTTAGTTGTTTTCCCTAAAGGAATGGATTGCACTTGGAAAGTAAATAAGACAATAAAAAAGGTTTATAAGTTTGGATAATTTAAAGTAAACGGAACATAACAATATAAAAGCCGACTTCGATTTATTGAAGTCGGCTTTTGAAATAGGTAAATAAAGTACTCTCTTCGCCTAAGAATAGTTTTGAATGGTAATTAGGGAATATCATACTGCATCTTATCCCTTGATTTATGCATCTTATCCCTCAATTTATGCAACTTGTAGCAAATATATTGTAAAAAACAAATAAATGATTATAATTATAAGTGTACTTAAATTATATAAGCTGTTTTCTAGTTGTAGTCTTGAGAGAGAGGTGGATAACCAATGGATATGAGTTTTCATTATTTTGGGGTTAAAACCATTGCGTTGTCAGCTGGATGTTTAGAAGATGAAGCACAAAGAATAGCCTCTTATTCTCAGTTTGTAGATGACTATAACTGGTATGTGTATTTCCGTTCAGGGAATATACCGGCTTATATAAAGCATCCAGAACTTGATATAGTTTATAATGATTTTTTAAATATAATAAATCCAGTAACAACAGGGTTTATGGATTTGTTTGATATGCAAAATTTAATCATTGATAAGGTACAAAAGTTTACGCTATCTCCGTTTCATTTTATACCACAAAGTAAGGGTAATGTAGAAAAAGGAGATAATAGAGTTTTCCCAGCTGTTTTAAATGATGGTTCGTATATTTCAAACATGTTACAAGATTTACAGAGTCAAATAGATAGTGGTTCTATAGTAGAAGATGATTACTTGATGCAAATGGGTGTTTTATTTCACATATTTGCAGATACATATTCACATCAAACATTTTCTGGATATAATAATAAAACAAATGCAGTACAATTAATTTCTGTTACAGACAATATTACAGGAAGAGATGTAACTGAAAAATATAATCATAGTGTAGAAGAGTGGGTCGCAAAAGTTGAAAATATAATCAAAAATGACAAGGTTACTATAGGTCATATTTCAATAGGGCATATACCTGACTTATCACACCTTAGTTTTACTATGAAGTATATGGATAATCAAGGATATAGAAACATGCATTCAAGAAGTAATACAGATACTTTCATTCAAGCAGCAGAGCAATTATATAATTATTTAAGAATAAATCTTGAAAAGAAATCTATAAAAGAATTAGTTACTTGGAATGAATTGCGAGAAAAACTAAGAGAAGCGTTTTTGATAGATGTTTCTAAAGAATTGGAAATAGGGGAACAATGGGCTATAAAAAAATTAATACCTCATTGGAAAAAGGTATTTCCTAATTATGAATATAATTATAATAGCAATGATATGAAGAAAAATTTTGTAATTTCAAAATTAGATAATTTGCAATTGATGAATGTAGATGGTCAAGAATTGGCATTTATGAGTTCGGATTATAGTAAAGATTTTTATAAATATAGTCTTTTTGCAAATAAAATTTTAGTAAACTTATATGGTGAAACTCCTAGAGCAATGTTAAATAAAGGCGTTGGAATAAAAGCATTTGTTCCTAGTGGTTTGGCATAATAATCTATTAGCTAGACAAAAGAAATATTAAATATACTTTCAAAAGCTTCCAAAAAAATCACGGAAAATTTTATTTCCCGTGATTTTTTTACTATTCAGCCATATTTATAGGGCAGGAATGTTTTACCGAAGGTCTAGGGTGACCGGAAAGCTCGGTAGACTCCGCAAGAGTCGAAACTCCTGTAAAATCGCAAGGCTGAATAGTAACGATTTTTTATGTTTTTAAATATGAAATTTTCTGTGGACTATTGTCATTATGTTTTTTCCCTCAAAAATAACTATAGCAGATATAGAAATTATACTGGAAGCAGTACATATGATAGATGGTAAAATAACATTTAAAAGATCTAGTTTATAAAAAATAATTGGAACTATCCCATAAACACAAGATATAACTAAATAAAAAATATATTGAGTCGTTGGAAATTTAAGAACAAGTGCCAGTGCAAACATTGATATTAAAGAAGCCGTGCAACTACAAGGTATAACGTAGTCAATAGACCACCCTCGCCATCCAGTGAAATAATCCCACCCAACAGCAAGTAGAGTTAGTAAAAACAATTGATTAGTTATATTTTGTAACAGTTTTTTTCTGTAGCTTATTCCAACTATTGCTGTAATCCATCCGGATAAAATTGCAGCAACTACAAAAAGAGACCACATAGAAGATGATTCAATAAGAAAATTTATGGATATACTTATAGTTATGCATACTATGGCTACAAAACTAATAATTTTCAATAAGAAATCGTCAATATATTTTGAGTTTGATATTTGAGGATAAGATTCTGTTTCGAAATCTCCCTTGCCGGACAATTTGTTTTGACATAGAGGACAGCATTTTTTGTTGCCTACAACACTTACTTTGCATTTTGGACAATTTTGCATTTTTACACTTCCTCACTATAGAAATCATTGCATCTTAATTCTACATCTATACCATAAGATGTTAATGTTCTGAAAAAATTCTTTTGAATATCGGTACCTAAAAAAGCACATGTAAAACCTAGTTGTAAATTATCTTGAAAAGAACATGCACATAATTGCATTTTTAAAGTACTTGTATAC
>JAEXNS010000380.1 GCA_023439605.1 Bacillota bacterium
TCTTGCAGTTATGTCTTATGTAGGAACAGCTAAAAAACATGGCAAAAACACTTTTCAGGCAATTCTCAACGTCTTTAAAGGCAATTTATTTTATGCCATTGAAGACTAAAGTCCTGAACAGTTACAATATTCTTTTTAATTATATATTTTTCAATATATTGAAATTTGCTAAAAAGTGTGATATAATAAATTATATTTTTTGTGTTATAGACAATAAAAAGATGGCTTTTAAAAAGAGAAGAGCAAGTTTAGTTGTTTATGGGTGTTTTTATTTGATTAATGACATTAAACATAAAAATCTTTCTTTAATGGTAAAATGCGATTTGGATTGTGAATTGGTAACGTAAATTAAAAAAGATATTAATGGAAGGAGACATATTTCATGTGGGATTCATCTTTATTTTGGCCATCTAATGATATGAATTTTGGGGCAATAAAAGATTCTAAAAATGTGATCAAGGTTGAATGGACTCATAATTATTTTGAAGATTACAAGCAATTATCATTGCATTATTTTGAATGTGGACATAAAACTTTCAAAGACATTGTTGAAAGTGGCCATAACAATATTAAGTCTGATATGTGGTTTTTAACATGGGTTTTTTTGATTCGTCAAAGTATAGAACTTGGATTAAAGGCCCTCTTATGCAGAAACTACAAAAAGAACCTAGATATACAAAAAGCATTTAAAAAATGCTGTCATGATGTTTCAGCTCTTTTTCAGAATTATTGTAATATAGGAAATGAGGATTATTTGACAATTTTAGAAAAAGACTGGTTAGAAAAATATCTTAAATCTTTAGAGGAAGTTGATAAAAAGTCGGACATGTTCAGATTTCCATTTGAGGATAATTTTCTTTCTAAATATAACAATAAAATTTTAGATAATGTTAAAGTGGGTAATAATTTAATTATGGCATATGCACTTATTGATAAATGCTTAGAAAAAGGAATGGGAGATAACATTCGTTTTGAAGATTTTTCTCCTACTTTTTTTGTTTTTGCATCAAATGGAGATGGAAATTGTTATTTATGGGAAGGAATCTCTGGTGATGGATTTGATATAAAAATCAGAGGTTATAGAGATGTTATTGATTACATTTATAACTGCGAAAAAATTCCTAATAAAAATAAGTTGTATCCGTTAATGTTTATGCTTAGAAATACAATTGAGCTGAGTTTAAAAAGACTGTTTTATTCTAGAATTGATAATGGAGTGCCTAAGGAGATGTTTTTTTCAAAGAGAAAAAGTCATTTGATAAAGAAGGATTTATGGGGAAATATAAAAAAGTTTATTTTAGAATATGTTGTAGACAATGCTAATGATATAGATGTTGTTGAAAGGTTACTGTTTGATATTGACGAGCTAGACAAAAAAGGTGATATCTTTAGATACCCAACATCCTATAGTTTAGAATACCGTTTTGATAATAAAATTGTAGACGTAGGAAATATATATGAAATTCTATGTTCTATTATAAATTGTCTTGATGGATACAGAGAAACTCTAGATGAAATAGTGGAGTATGAAGAGGAAAGACAGACAGAGTATGAAGCAGATATGGAATCAAATATGGAATGGGAGTAATCGCTAAAATAATTTAGTAACTATTAAAGAGAGGGTAAAAATAGTTTGTTGGAAAACATTCTATTTTTAATTTTGTGATGTATAATGAGCAAGAATAAATTTGAAATTTACGATGATAAAGTTATAATTTCTCATCCGGATTGGGGTTTTATTGCATATGCTACAGTAAGAGATGATTATATTGAGGAAATTCAAAGTGTTACTTGGAGCAAAAAAGGAAATTATCTATATAGTAGTAAACTGAAAAAATATCTTCATATTTATATTATGAAAAAATGGTATGGTGATGATTGTTACAAAAAGATGAAATCGGAAAAATATGTTGTAGATCATATGGATAATGACGGATGTAACTGTTGTATAAATAATTTGAGTTTCTTAATAGATGATGAAAACAAAGCAAAAGGAATGACAGTTGATAAACGTAATAAAGATAAGATGCATCTTGCTTTATCTTTATATAAAGATTTTGATACACAACTCTATCAGATGACTTTGTTTTTTAACTTGCCAGCAATAGCGAAAATTAGTTTTCTCAAGAGTCCTGCAGTTATTGAATTAGCATATTTGTTGTATGAGAGAGAATACGAATTGGTTCTAAATGATGCCAGGAAGGTTTTACTTGATTACAAAAAAGACCAGTCATTTGAGCCAGAGAAATTAAGTAATGTTGATTTTCATATAGAAGGCTGTTATGGAGATCATTGCAGCAAAGAAGTATATGATAAGAATATTAGTGGAAGTCATTGTATTTGTATTATGGAAAAAATAGCACAAAAAAAGAATTGGAATCTTGCTGATAAGGTGCAACTTTTTCGCTTGAGAGGGGAACCAATAAAAGGTTAAAATTACTAAAAATACATAATAGCTAGTTTTATTTGTATTTTCAAAGAGAGGATAGACAGTTTGAATAAAAAATATATAAGATTGATTATAGTTGCATTTGAGATTTATTTACTGATTGGAACTCTTAGTTTCACAATTTTATCATTATCGGATTATTGGATTACTCAACGTGAAGATTCTAAATTTTATTTTTTAGATTTATTAGCATCTATTCTTGGATTTTATACATCATCATTAAGTCTATTAATTGGTGCACCATTATCATTGATTTGCTGTATATTTATAATTCGATATTTGTGGTCTCAAAAATCTAAAGGAATTAAAAATATTTCATTTTGGAGTTATGTATTTCTTTTATTAATTGCTTTAATAAATTCTTTTCTTCATGTAACAGCTTTTTTAGTTCTAAATTTTTATGGTTTATTTGCTTGAAGTAATTTGATATTATATAGAGAATTAACTTGTAAACATGATTGCGTTAAACCAAATCCTTCGCAACACAAAAAAAGATAGCTGAGATTGAAAAAGTGTTAGCCTGTAAATTATCCACTAAGAATTTATTATATATATACATGACAATCAGTATATTTAGTTTTAATAATACAAAAATATATTAAAAGAATAATTCAAAACATAAATTAAATCTATATGGTGATTATTCGCTTTATGGATTTTTTTACGTTAGTTAGTTGATATTGGCATTTTAAAATATTTCATAAAAAACTATTCCATTTTAGTATGAAATATGAGATAATATAGATAAAACAAAAAAAGGAGCAGAAAAATGAATAAAAAAAATGTATACATACACACTATGTATTTTGTTGTATGTGCTATTATTGGATGGTGTTACGAGGTTTTTTTAGAGGTAGTAATATATAAATGGGGGTTTTCAGACAGAGGAGTATTGTTTGGACCTTATTGCCCTATTTATGGGTTTGGAAGTATAATTTTTCTTATCTGCTTATACCCTATTTTAAAAAATAAAAATAAAGTATTTAAATGGTTTAAAATACCTATAGTTTTTGTAGGGTGTGCTATAATAGCAACATTGATTGAACTTCTGGCAACTTATATTTTAGAGGCTTTAACTGGAAGTTGGCCATGGCAAACATATTCTGATTATGATATAAATTTTCAAGCACGTATTGCTTTATCGCCTTCTTTAAGATTTGGTATAGGGGGAGTTGTCTTTTTATTTATACTTTATCCTTTGTTTATACGTGCTACATCTAAGTTAAGTGAAAAATCATCTAAAATCATTGCAATTACATCAGCAAGTATTCTATTGATAGATTTGGCTTTGACTATTATAATACGCAATTAATTGTTTGAAATATTGAAAAGAGATGATTGAAATGAAGATAGTTACAATAAATGGACAAAATCATAAGGGTTCAACATATAACATAGGAAAACAATTAGCTGAAAAGTTACAAGGTGAAATAACGGAATTTTTTTTACCAAAAGATTTTGGTGAGTTTTGTGTAGGCTGTACAAGTTGTATTATTAAAAATGAAAATTTATGCCCTCACTATAAAAAACTAAAACCAATAACTGATGAAATGGATAAGGCAGATATTTTGATATTTACAAGTCCAGTTTATGTGTATCATGTTACAGGTTCAATGAAAGCATTTTTGGATCATTATGGATACAGATGGATGGTTCATAGACCAGAGGAAAAAATGTTTTCAAAACAGGTGGTTTGTATAGCTACTGCGGCAGGAGCAGGAATGAAATCGACTATTAAAGACATTTCTGATAGTATGTTTTTTTGGGGTATTTCAAAAGTTTATAAATATGGAGTTGCAGTTAAAGCTACGTCTTTTGAGAGCATAGATGCAAAAATTAAAATGAAAATAGATAAAAAGACTACTTCATTAGCAAAAAAAATAAAAAATAACGAAGGAAAAGTTAAGATAAAATTAAAAACAAAACTCTTTTTTTCTTTAATGAAATTATTACAGAAAAAAGGCTGGAGTAAAGCAGACTGTGATTACTGGAAAGAAAAAGGCTGGATTGATGGAAAAAGTCCATGGAAAAAATAAAACTATTATTAAGTTTATTAATATAAATAGGAGATAAACATGGAAAATAAAAAAATTACTATTTTAGTTATGGGGAAAACAGGTGTGGGAAAAAGCACTTTAATAAATTCTGTTTTTAAAAAAGAAGTAGCATATGAGTCTATGGGCGGAGTGGGTACAAAAAAAATGGATATTTACGAAGATGAAAGTTTATCTTTAAGGCTTATTGATACAATGGGATTTGAATTAAAATCAAAAAACAGAAGAAGTGTTATACAGGATATAAAAAAATACATGAGAGTAACCACCAAAAAAGAAGATTTAGATAAGTGCATAGATGTAATATGGTATTGTACAGCGGCAGTTTCTTCAAGAATAGAAGATACTGAAATAGAAGAGTTGAGGAAAATATGTAAAATGTGGTTTAACATCCCTATGGTTTTTGTAATAACAAAAGCATACAGTGAAGAAGAATATATAAGTTTCAGAAATGAACTTGAAAAGAAAATTTCTGAAAAAAATCCTGAGGATTTTAACATTTTTACATATATCCCTGTAGTATCTAAAGATTATATGAGTTCTAATTTAAAGGGTATAGATAACCTTATAGAAACGACAAATCAAATTTCAGAAATGGCGTTTGATAATTCAAAAAAAGCTATGAAAAACTTGGATTTAAAGATGAAAATAAATGAAGCACATAAAATTGTAGTGTTTTTTTCATTTACCAATGCTACAGTTGGTGCTATACCTATTCCATTTGCTGACTCACCGATTTTGGTTTTTTCACAAACTATGATGATAAATAAAATTACAAATGCTTTTGGAATTCCGTTTTCAAAAGATAAAATATCGTCACTAGTTAAAACTTTAATGGTAAATGGTCCAATTTCAACGGTGGCTAAAAATGCCGTTTCATATTTAAAAGCTATTCCAGGGGTAAATGTTATGGGTAGTGCTATAAATGCTATAGTTGCAAGTGCTGTAACTGCTGCTTTAGGGGAGGCAACTATAAAGTTGATGAAAGATATATCAGAAGAAAAAGTAGAAAAAAAAGATTTGGAAAAGATCAATGAATATTTAGAAAATAATTTTAATGAAATATTTGAGGAAAATAAAATAAATTTGCCAAAATTACTTTCTGATCCAGATACAAAAGTAATAGGGAAAAAAGTAGTAAATATATTTAATAAAAAATAAAAGTAGTATTTTATTAAAAAAATCTCTTAGAGCTAGAAATTTTCTAGCTCCTTTTTTTGATATCTTATTAAAAATATATTTTTAAATTACATCATTAATTAAATTCAACTATAATCATAACAAATAAGTTATAATTATTATATCATTTTAACTATTGGACATATCGAATTAAGTGTGATAAACTTTAATTAAGGAAAATGTAATTATTTTGGAGGTAAAAAGATGAAAAAAACAAAGCTTTTGTCAGTTATTATATCCTCATCCTTATTATTTTCTACATTTGTTTTAGGTGGATTAAATAATATAAATGCAGATGAAGTTCTTATATTTAATGAAACTTTTGAAAATAATATAACAAATTGGATGGGGAGAGGTGCTGCAAAAGTTGAAATAACTTCTCAAATATCTCATCAAGGAAATAATTCCTTATATGTATCAGGGAGAACCGCCAGTTGGAATGGTGCGTATGTTGAAAATGCATCTATAAAAGCAGGTGGAACATACACTTTTGGAGTATGGGTTATGTATGATGGTGATTCATATTCAAACACACATTCTTTTTCTTTAAGTATGCAATATGATTTAAATGGAGAAATTACTTATCCAGAAATAGCTAGTGGAGTTGTTACAAAAGGTAAGTGGCAGTATATTGAGGGAACAGTAGAAATACCTTCTTCTGCATCAAATATTATTCCATATGTTCAAACAGTATATACAACATCTCCAACTGAACAAGATTTAATGAATTTTTATGTGGATGATATAACATGTAATAAAGTTTCAGAGCAAAGTCAGTCAACAACTAAAATAAACTATTCTGGTGTTTATGGTGATTTAAATGATGACAAAAAAGTAAATAACGCTGATTTAGTTATATTAAGTCAGCATCTTATAGGAGACTCAAATTTAAGTCAAAATACATTGATTTATGCTGATATAACAAATGATGGTAAGATTGATGTAGCTGACTTAGCTTTAATGAAACAATATTTAATGGGCGATAATGTTATATTAGGAAAAGTTATAGTTACAACAACAGAAGCGACAACGACAACAACTCCAATTGTAACTACACAAACTACAACCCAACAGCAACCGACAGTTACAGCACCTGTATCGCCTATGCAAATATCTGCAAACGAATTACCTATTTTCCAAAAATCATTAACAAGTATGGGAAATACATATCGTGTTATAAAATCGATGGAAAAAGCCAAGTCTGGACAGCAAGTTTCAATCGCATATCTTGGTGGATCAATTACTGAGGGTTATAATGCAACGGCAAGCAACTGTTATTCAAAACTTTCATTTGATTATTTTGCAAAAACCTTTGGAACAGGAAGTAATGTTAAATATGTAAATGCGGGACTATCTGGCACTCCATCTGTTTTGGGAAATTTACGTGCAGAGAGAGACATATTATATTCTAAGCCAGATGTTATTTTTATAGAATTTGCAGTAAATGATTCTAAAAATTTACTTCATCAAGTTTCATTTGAAAGTTTAGTTAGAAAATGTTTATCACAGTCCAATGAACCAGCAGTTATCTTAGTTTTTACAAGATCACAAACAGGATATTCTTGTCAAGATCAAATGCAAAAAATAGGTCAAAAATATAATTTACCTATGATAAGTGTAAATGATGCGATAACCTATGCTATTTCAGGTGGTAAAATGACATGGGGAGATTATGCAAGTGACCAGTATCATCCATCAGTAAGTGGACATCTCCTAGTGTCAAGATTTATTCAATATTTTTATGAACAATCCTTAATATCTTCAACAAGATATTCATCATATACAATACCTTCAGACACTGCTTATGGTATGGATTATATAAACGCAACTTTAGCTGACTCATCTACTATGAATATTCAAAGCTTGGGAGCGTTTAAAAATGGTACATCCAACAGTAAATTCCCAAATGGATTTACATTAAAAAATGATGGTTCTACAACTCCTTTGAAGTTTACTACAAAAACCAAAGCAATTTTTGTAGTATTTAAATCAAATTCTTCTGGAATGGGAAGTGTAGATATAAAAATAAATGGTTCAAAAGTCAGCACTGTAAATGGTGTAACATCAGGTGGTTGGGGTGGTCCAGATGTAGTATTGGCATACAGCCAAAATACTGCTTCTGAAATGACAGTTGAGATTTCACCCGTAAACGGCTATAGTTCTTTTGAAATTTTAGGTATAGGCATCTCTCAATAAATTTAATTTATTGTTATTTGATATGCATCACATCAAAAAAATAGAGGGTTAACCCTCTATTTTTTTGCCTATATTTAATGTTCATTATTGTATCAATATTTATTATTATTTACATTGAATAAAATTGATGTAAATATATAAAAAAACTAGATATATCCGTTACTATTCAGCTTCCAAATGTAAAGTTTACGGTTTGGCAAGGGTTTCGACTCTGCGGAGTCGACTAGGCTTTCCGGTCCCCCTGGACCTTCGGTAAAATATCTCTGCACTATACATAGGACTGAATAGTAACAAAAAAACTAAATATAACCAAAATAAACAAGAAAATAAACAATATAAAACTTGACTTTATTTTATATAATGATATAATTAAAATGTATATGTTTTTTATTGCAAATGATTTAAAATAAGTTATTGCGTGTGCAATTTTGCAAGAATAAATTCAAAAAATTTCAAGATAATATTTTTTGTGAAAGAAAGGAAAAATAAATGGCTGAAGCTAAAAAAAGTAAACCACCTGCTAAAAAATCCAAAAAACCCACAGAAAAAGCTCCCGAAAATCAAGTCCATAGTTATGATAATCATTTTTGGTCTGTTATTTTATTTTCAGTTGGGTTATTGATTTTGTTTTTAACTCTTATAAAAGGAAGCTCAGGATGGTATGAACTTCATAAAATAATTAGAGGACTTTTTGGTGTTTCTGTTTTTTTTGTGTCTCCTATTTTGGTATATGCATCTGTTATAATTGCAAAAGATGCTTCTAAAGACACTATTACTGCTAGAATGCTGCAAGGAGTTTTTTTTACTTTTTTAATGAGTGCAATTGTACAGGTTATTTTTATTGGTGATGTAGGTGGAGTTGGAATAAAATATAAATTAACAATGTTATATAGCCAAGGTATAGAATTAAAAAGTGGCGGATTAATGAGTGCACTTATCGGATTGCCATTGTTAAAAATATTTGGAGATTT
>JAEXNS010000092.1 GCA_023439605.1 Bacillota bacterium
ACCCTGAAGTCCACACATCATGATAATACATGGGGGTTTTGAAGGAATATTTATTTTTGCATTTGAATTTCCCATCAGAGAAACAAGTTCTTCATTTACGATTTTTACAACCATTTGAGCAGGTGTCAAACTTTTTAATACATCTTCTCCTACTGCTCTTTCCGAAACTTTTGAAACAAAATCCTTAACAACCTTATAACTTACATCAGCTTCAAGTAAAGCAAGTCTTACTTCACGCATAGCTTCTTTTACATCTGGCTCACTTAGTTTTCCACGAGATTTTAACCTTTTAAATACGTTAGTTAACTTTTCAGAAAGTCCTTCAAACGCCATAAGTGCAACTCCTCTACTTAATTTTTATATTAACTTTTCATTTTCTTCTATAAAAGTCATCATTTCTTTTAAATATTCAGATATATTTCTAGAATAACCATATTTATTATTTTCATCGTTTATATTTACAGCTATTTTTTTTATTTCACCTATAAGATTTTTATAACTAGTAACTTTACTTACTAAACTTAATTTTTTTTCTATATCTGATAAAAATAATTCACTTCTTTTTATTGTATCGTGAACCCCTTGTCTAGTTATTTTCTCATGTTCAGCTATTTCAGACAAAGACAAATCCTCATAATAATAAAGCTCCATAATATCTTTTTGTTTGTCTGTCAACAACTCACTATAAAAGTCTAACAACAAGACATAGTCTAGATTTTTACTCATAGTCAGTCCTCCAGAAAACATTTTTGTAAAGCTTTAAACCTTTACAATTATAACTCAATATTTTATATTTGTCAATACTTAAAATAAAAAAAATTCAGAAAAAATATGTTGAAAATGTTCAGAGTAAATATTTCTATTTCGTATATTTCCCCTTTAATTTTTTCTGTTTTTTATATAATTACATCATCTCATCAAAATATCATATGTTAATTTTGAAAGTGGTTTATCAGGGTCTTCTCCCTCTTGCCAATTGTAACCGTAAAGGAACTGTTGTAAACTATATTCATCTAAATTTAGTTTATCAAATTGATTTTTTAAACTTTCTAAATATGCTCCATCATCATATATTCTTTTTTTAAGTAACAGTTCTTTAACATATGATTTATGTGTTTGGTAAACTTCTTTTAAATTAAACATATCTTTACTTTTTTCTATTTTAAATTTTTTGTCAGATTCAGTATTTATTTTTATATCCAATTCCATAAGTTCACTTGATTGACCTAATAAATTTCTGAGCAATTTATCGTAATAATCATTATCATTATTATCTTTTTTTTCTAAATTTACAACTTCAAAATAAGCATCATCGCCAAATCTTTCTTCATAAGGATAAATAACATCACTCCATTTACTACCTTTCATTCTAGAATTGCAAATTTGACAAGAGGGAACAAAATTAAATAATGAAAGTGAAAAAGCAGGAAATATACTTTTGGGATAAAAATGATCTAAATCTGCTGTTGTCTTCTTTTTCTTTTTCTTTTCATCATTCCATGAGGTAATATATTGTCGGTTACAATACGGACATACGCTTATGTTTAAAGATAATATAAGCTTATGTCTTAAATCCGAAGAAAGAAAAGAGTAATTAATAACTTTATCAATTTTATCAATCAACAAAAGTTCTGCTTTTTTACCTTTTAAAAATTCCTTAAATTTCTCAAATGTGTCTATGTTGTCTTCAATCTCAATTTTTTTCATAAACGTAACTTTAGAATTTGAAAATAATGATTTAAAATAAATATTTTTTCCTTTGTAACCTGATTCTTTATATTTTTCGTTATTTATCGTATTTGTCGTATTTAATATTTCATCAAGTTCAATTCTGAAATCAATATAATCCTTGTAAAAAGGATATTTTTCTATTAACTCTTTAAATTTTAAAGAAATCAAATCTATAACCTTTTCTTTAGAATAATTGCCATCATCATCTTGAAATATTTTTTTAGTAAATTCATTATCAAGTGAAGAATCCCTTTCATCATAATTAGATTTTATTTTACCTTCAATTTCTTCTTTATAATTTTTTACAATATCATCATCAAACCATTTTGTAATCTTAATCATTTTTTATGTTCCTTTTTATATTATCTATTTCTTTTTGAATATTATTTTTCTTTTCTTCAAGTTCCATTAACCTTGATTCATTGTTTGTTCTGTTGTTTAATCTTTCATAAAACATTCTTTCTATTTTACTTTTTAAAAATTGATCGCCAATAATATTAATCATTGATTTGATTTTTTCTTTTTCTTGGTTAGCACTATTGTCTATTAATTTTAATAATTCTTTAATTTTTTCTTCTGCAAATTCACCTATAGAACCTTCCTTAAGGAAAAATGCATCATTAAAAAGTTTATATATATTCGCCCCAAATGTTTCGTTATGTTTTGCATTATCGTCTACAACAGCTTTACCATTTTCATTTTCGGTTAGGTAAATAACGTTTTGTTTTGGTATATCAGAAAGGAAAATCGGGGAATGTGTAGAAATAATCAATTGAATATATTTATTTTCATATATAATAGAAAAAAAATTAATTAGAGCTTTTATATATTTTTGTTGCCATTCAGGATGTAAAAGCATATCCGCTTCATCGATTAATATTAATAAGTTTTCACTATTGCCAATTTTCTTAGACTTTAAATAAGCTTGTGAATATGTATTTAATATTAGTAATTCACCAGAAGATAAACTAATATTCCATCTAAATTCTAAAAAATCATATTCATAGCGTATTTTTCTATATTTTGAAATAAAATCATTAACATAAAATTTGTTTTTGTATTTTTTTAAGGAAAAATTAAACCCATTATGGTTTTGTTGCTCTTTTAAAAAATCATTGTAAATATTTAAATAACCTAAAAAATCCTTTAATCCACCATAAAGATCAAATGGATATCCATCAATTTCTTCAATCGAACCTTTTAATCTTTCTATAATTTCATCTTTCTCTTTATCCGTTTGTTTTTCCTGAATAGATAAAGTTTCTTCAATTAAATTTTGTATATCTGATTCTAATTCTTTTTTTTTATTTAAGTAATAATTTAAAAATGAAAAAACAAATGAACCATATGTCAAATATTTAATATCCTGTTTAGCGTCAAAATAAAAAAAATTTTTTTTAAAAGCCTCTAATGATATGTTGTTGTGTTCTTTTACTCTTTCATGCATGTATTTAATTTTTTTATAAGGAATAGTTATTTCGCAAATAAATCCACTTGGTATTTTAGGACCAAAATATTCAGAATAATTATTGGGTTTAAAATTATTAAAAAAATAAATTTGAGTTATTAGCTCATCAAAATGAATGTTAATACCAAAAAAACTTTCTATTTGTGGATCTACTTGATTATCATATAATTTTGTTTCAGAATTAGAGCGAAAATCATATAAAGTTAATTTTCTTAATAAATTTGATAGCTTTTCTTCTATACGGCTATTTTCTTTATAAGAATGTGGCTCAAACTTAAAAGCTGAATTATTGTTTTCTGTAATTACTTCAACATTTAAAGCAATTACAGTAAAATT
Source organism: Bacillota bacterium (assembly GCA_023439605.1). GTDB lineage: Bacteria > Bacillota > Clostridia > Oscillospirales > Ruminococcaceae > JAEXNS01. Next base: position 3,536 of record JAEXNS010000092.1, read on the forward strand.
ATTTATAGTATTTGAAAAAACAAATATTATTCTTTCAGAAATATTAAAACCTCTTATATCTACAGATGAAAGTTTTAAGATTGCATCTAATATAGTTGTTTTTCCTGAACCATTTGTTCCAACTATGGTTGTAACATCAATATTTTCTCCAAAAAAATTTTCTATATAATTTTTATTTTCCGAAACAACAAGTTCATGTGTTTGTTTATCATAGTGGAACTTATATTTTGTAGAAAGATTAAACTCCTCATTTTCAAAACATTTATATTTATCAATCCATACATATTCCAATTTTAGTTTATCCATAAAATCCTCCGTTTAACATATTAACCAATTTAGCATTACCATTTAATTATAACTTATAAATATATATACTTCAATAAATTGTTGAAAAATTTTATTCAGTTAAAAAAATCCCCTTGATTTAACCAAACCAAGGGAGATAATTTATTTCTTAATATATAATAACGACATTGAATTTATAATTGCCAAAAACGATACACCGACATCTGCAAAAACAGCCCACCACATGCTTACAATCCCTAAAGCCGATAAAATCAATACCGAAAATTTAATAACTAACGCAAAAATTATATTTTGCATAACTATATTTTTGGTCTTTTTTGATATACTTATAGCTTCATTTATTTTATTCAAATCATCATTCATTATTATAATATCTGCTGCCTCTATGGCTGAATCAGTTCCAACACCACCCATTGCAATTCCTATATCTGCTCTTGCAAGTACAGGTGCATCATTTACACCATCGCCAACAAATATAACTTTATTGCTTTTATTTATAAGCTCATCCACTACAGAAAGTTTATCTGATGGCAATAATTCAGATTTAACTTCATCTAAATTTAATTTTGAAGCGATTTTTTCGGAAATATCTTTTTTATCTCCAGTAAGCATAATAGCTTTTTGCACCCCAATTTTTTTAATATTTTTTATAAAGTTAACTGCCTCTTTTTTTATCTCATCTGCAACTTCTACATATCCAAAATACTGACCATTTACAGCTACATGAATAATTGTAGAACTATTTTCACTCTTTTCTACGCTTATATTATTTTCACTTAATAATTTTTCGTTTCCACAAAGTATAACTTTATCTTTATAAGAAACCATCAACCCTTTGCCTGTAATTTCTTTTCCTTTTATCTCATTTATAGGTACATCTCCTTTATAAGATTTTTTTATAGCATTTGCAATTGGATGATTAGAAATGCTTTCAGCATATGCACAATACTTTATTAAATCATCTTCACTGACTGATTTAGCTTTTATATCTACCACTTTAAAATTACCTTTTGTCAATGTTCCTGTTTTGTCTAAAACCAGATAATTACACTTTGACAATGTCTCCATGTAAACTCCACCTTTTATAATAATTCCTCTTTTTGCTGCTCTTCCAATTCCTCCGAAATAACTTAAAGGAACTGAAATAACTAAAGCACATGGACATGAAACAACCAAAAACGTAAGTGACTTATATAACCAAGTTGAAAAATCCTGTTTAAAAATCACAACTGGAATAACCAATAAAATCAAAGCCAAAGCCACCACAACTGGAGTATAAATATTTGCAAATCGAGTTATAAACCTTTCAGTAATAGCTTTTTTTGAATGTGCAGTTTGAGTTAATTCTAAGATTTGATTTAATGTAGAGTTTTTAAAATCCTTTGTAGTTTTAACTTTTATAAGTCCCTCAAGATTTACTCCGCCACTATATATTTCTGAATTTTTTTCTATTTTTATTGGAACAGATTCTCCCGTAATAGCTGAATTATCTACGTATGATGTTCCCTCTAAAACAACTCCATCTATAGGAACTCTTTCACCAGATTTCACATATATAAATTCACCTATTTTTACATTTTCAGGACTAGTTTTAATCATTTTATTTTCATGCATTATATTTGCATAATCAGGTCTTAATTTCATAATATTTGAAATTGACTTTCTTGATTTATGTACAGCAAAATCATTGAACAGTTCTCCTGCTTGATAAAACAACATAACAGCTACTGCTTCTGCATATTCATTTATAAAAAATGCACCTAGACTTGCTATAGTCATTAAAAATGATTCATCTAAAGGTTTAAGTTTTAATATATTCTTAAATGCTTTTATAATTACATCATAACCTGAAACAAGATAAGCAATGGAAAACAAAATAAATTTATATTCTGTAAAAAATCCAATTATAAAAATAATAAATGCAATTATCATTCTGAATATATTCTTTTTTTCTTCTTTAAAATAACTGGTTTCAACATGTGAAGAGTCTACTTCAGATACTAAAACATCTGGTTCAAAATATTTAACTATACTTTTTACATTTTCAACTATATCGCTTTTGTTATCCGACACAGTTGTAACATCTAGTTTTTTTGATAAAAAATCAAGTTCAACCCTTTTTACATTTTTAATTTTTGATATTTCAGATTTTATCTTTTCTGCACATGAAGGACAATCCAAACCTTCTACCATAAGTTTGATAATCATAAATTTCCCTTCTTTCTATATTTATTCAGTAATATGCTCTAACGCTTGACAAAAAATAGTTTTAACATGTGAATCAGCCAATGAATAATAAATAGTCTTCCCATCTCTACGATATTTAACCAACTTAGCCTGTTTCAATATTCTAAGTTGATGAGATATTGCAGATTGATTCATATTGAGTAAATCTGCTATGCCACAAACGCATAATTCTGTTTCAAAAAGTACAAATAATATTTTCACTCTAGTAGAATCACCAAAAACTTTAAATATTTCTGCTAAATCATAAAGAACTTCTTCACTAGGATAATTTTTGTTTATACTGTCAATTATATCCTTGTGAACTTCACAGGCTTCACATATATGTTTCTCTTTTTCCATTATTCAACACCTACTATTATTAATATTAACATATGAATATATATTCATATGTTAATATTAATATACAATATATTTTGCAATTTGTCAATAGAAAAAATTTATTTTATGTATCTTAACAATTAAATTAGTTACTATGATATTGTCCATATCACACCAACCCTAATTTGAGTCGGTGCATCTGTGCCGGACTACAAATGTAGTTCGGTTTTTTTAAAAAATTTTTGTATTATTATAACTCAGTATTTACGCTAGTTATGAACGGCTGAATAGTAACTCAATTTGAAATTTCTTTTTGATATTTGAGTTAGTTAAACATTTATGTTAAGAATTTTAACGAAGTAAGTAATACAACACTTATATAGTTATACGCCTTTTTTATAATTCAGAATTTTTTATGATTTTATGTGCCTACCCATTGTTTTTTATGTTTATACTAATATGAAATAAAATAGTTTAAATAATTTGAAATCTTGTTACTATTCAGCTATTAAAAGTAAAGTTTAGGATTTTGTAGGGTTTTCGACTCTGCGGAGTCGACCGGGCTTTTCGGTCGCCCTGGACCTTCGGTAAAAAAACCAGTAAAATTCCAAGAGTTTTATAAATATTTTAAATTCATTTTAGTATTATATTAATTTTAATTTTTATCAAAACAAAAAAGACACTGATAAACAATGTCTTTTTAATAATTATTATTATAATTTGAAATTTTTACGTATTTCTTTAATAATATCGTCTTTTATTGATTGAATATTTAAATCCTTTTTTACGTTGTTAGATACTTCTTTTGCAAAATCACCTATTGAATTGAATTTATCAGCTACATTTTTACCCATATCATCAAAGGTTGGCATACCACCAAATGCATCTTCATAAAAATTTGTCTTTTCTTCTTGATTTGGTATGTGTTCATAAGCTTCTAAATCTTTTGCTGGAATAATAGTACATACATTTGATTTAACCACAAACCTCATTTGAGTATATTCATTTTCCTCAGTTGTAAATGGTATCTCAAAAAGTTTCCAACCCTTATAATTCTTAACATGTTTTATATGGTTTTTGTTTAAAATATATACTCTTTTATTTTCATAATCATTATTGTATAAAATCTGCAATTGACATGTTGTATCAAACTTTTTAAATGAAGTCTGTTTTATCCAAAACGTAAAAACATACTCTGTATTTTTCTTTAAAACAAGCTGCTTAGTCATAATTTCTGTTGTGTTTGCGGAATTATCACCTACAGTATATGACTCTATTAAATTATCTTCAAAATCCGTAACAAAAGTTCTTTCTCCTTTATTTGTTGCACAATCTGGATTAAAACTCCATTCCCTTGCATTGAAGTATAATTTATTTACTGTTTTTTCAGCATTTTCTTTATTGTCAAAATTATCAAATTCACTCATAATATCGTCCTCCATATTTATAAGAGAACTGAGTAAGTTATTTTGTTTATAAAACAGACGAATTTCGTTTTCGCCAACAAACTCAGCCCTCCCTTGTTTTATTAATCCTTTTGCTCTTTTGGGATAGGTTAGCCCTTGTTTGTTTCCAAATTCATCGGTTACAATAACGTTTTTTATCATGGGTTTCTCCCCCTTGTAACAATTTTTTATATATATTTTTGTATAATTACGTTTTTTATTATGGGTTTCTTCCCCTTTATACAAGTTAATTATAACATCAAAAACTTATTTTTGCAATAATTTTATTAATTTTTTTGTTTTTTCAACATAAAAAGAGAAACTAATAGTGAAACAACTCCCAAAATGATAATTGGTATGTTGTTTTTATCTGATGTTTTAGGTGAATTTTCAGCTTTTAATCCTGTTGTAGTTAAATTGTTTGATGTAACCGTAGATGATTTTGTTGATGTTGAACTAGCAACAGTTGTTTCAGATTCCAATGTTGCAGTTGTCGTTTGAGAAGTATTTGTAGTAACTGTATTATCTGTTTCTGTATTTGTTGTTTGAACATCACTTACAATAGTTATAGCTTGTGTAGTAATTTCATCGCCCAAATCAAAAACAGCTGAGATATCTATATCATTTGCAACTGTACCACTTCTAGTCATGACCACCACTTCAAGTGGTGGTTTGCTATTAGCCCTATAAGGGCTATTTTACTTGCTCGCCTAAAAGGCGGGCATTGCAAGCCTTTTACTTACTATACCTCTTAAAGAGGTTATTTTCTTG
>JAEXNS010000105.1 GCA_023439605.1 Bacillota bacterium
TTATAACATAAAATCTTAAATAAATCAATACTTTTTTAACTGTATATTAATTTTTTTATCTCTTGTAATTTTCTTCTACAATTTTCCTTGCTTGAGTTTTCTGCAAATTTCTCAAGTTCATGTGCAAGATCATATATTTTTGTTATTCTTAAATTACCTGCTGTCCCTTTTAATTGATGAGAAATTTTTTTAAGATCTAAATAATTTTCGTATTCTATTAATTTTTCTATTTTTATTAACACGTCCAATATATATACCTTAAAGTCTTCAAAAAATTCCTTCGCTTCTTCTTTCTCTATTCCAGTTTCATTTATAAACATTTCAACATTTTCATATATGAAATCAAAATTATTTTGAGGTTTTATGTTCATTGTATATTTATCAATAGTCTTTATTAATAAATCCATACTTATAGGTTTACTTAAATAATCATCCATTCCTGCTATTATACATTTTTCCCTGTCACCTTCCATTACATGAGCAGTCATAGCAACTATTATTGTATGTCTTCCTTTTTCTTTTTCATATTCTCTTATTTTGGCTGTTGCTTCATAACCATCTAAATTTGGCATTTGACAATCCATAAATACTATATCATAGTTCTTATTTTTTACGGCAATATATGCTTCTTCTCCATCTTCAGCAATATCACAATTTAAATTTTGTCTATTTATCATACTAATAAATAATTTTCTATTCATTTGATTATCTTCAGCAAGTAGTATTTCTGGTTTTAGAGTTCTGTTTTCTTCTTTTATTGTATGTTTGGTAATTATCTTTTTTTCTTTTTTACTATCACTTAAACCTAAGACCATTGACATACAATTAAGTAATTCATCTCTCTTAATTGGCTTTGTTAGATAGCCTGAAAACCCACATTCACATGCCTCTTTACAATCTCCTTTTTCCGCCGAAGTACTTAAAAGTATATATTTTGTTTTTTTACTTAATTCTATATCTTTTAAAGTTTTCAAAAATTGATATCCATTTATCAATGGTAAATTATAATCCACTATAGCAATATTTATTTCATTTTCAGTATTTGAATTTTCCATAATCAAATTTAAAGCTCTATCTACATTATCCGCTTCAAATACTTTACACTTAATTCCAAACAAATAATTTTTTATTGCACTTCTTGATATCTCTTTTTCATTAATTATCAAAATATTTAATTTATCTATTCTTTGAAAAATACTTTTTTCTTTTTTTAATTCAACCTTTTTCATTACTACACTAAACCTAAAATTAGATCCTTTTCCCACTTCGCTTTCAACTAAAATATTCCCACCCATTAAACGAACTATTTCTCTACTTATTGCTAAACCCAATCCAGTTCCGCCAAATCTTCTAGTTGTTGAAGCATCTGCTTGACTAAATGGCTTAAATAGTTTTTTCATACTTTCTTTACTAATACCTATTCCGGTATCAGATATTTCAAATTCAAGTATAACTTTATTTTCTTCTAATTCTTCTTTTTGTTTAACTTTTACTGTAATTTCTCCATCCTTTGTAAACTTAACCGCATTTCCAATTAAATTATTTAAAACCTGTCTTAATCTAGATGGATCTCCAACAACCTCTTCTGGAACATTTGAACTAATTAATAATTCCAATTCCAATTCTTTTTCTATTATTTTTGGCATTAATATAGAAACTGCATCTTCTATGGTATTTCTTATTTTAAAGTTTGTTTCTTCAATAGAGAACTTTCCAGCCTCAATTTTAGAAAAATCAAGAATATCATTTATTAAATATAAAAGCATTTCAGAAGCTGATTTAACTTCTTTTATAAATTGTCTTTGTTCAATAGTCAATTCTGTTTTATAAAGCATCTCTATGAATCCAATTATCCCATTCATAGGAGTTCTAATTTCATGTGACATATTCGCAAGAAACTGACTTTTAGCAATGTTTGCACTTTCAGCCTTATTTCTCTGTTCTATTAAATTTTCCTCTAAATATTTTCTCCTTTTTACATTTATAATCATATTTGAAAATAATGTTAACAAACCAATTTCATCATCCGTATATTTTTTGTATTTTTTTACAGAATCGAAACCAATAAACCCAATACATTCATCCCCATCAATCATTGGTATAGTAATTACACTTTTTATAGATTGAGGTTCTAAAAACTGCCTAATCCCTGAGTCTTCCGATAACTCTTGTATATTTTCTATATATATTTTTTCCCCTTTTTTATGAGCTATTATCCAATCTAAAATCAAGTCGTTAGGTATATTTTGTAATTCAGAGATTTGAGCTTCTACACCTTCGGCACACCATTCAAAAGTATTATTGCTAATATTTTTATCCCAATCATAATCAAATATATATACTCTATCCGCCTTTACAAATTCCCCTATTTGTTTCAATGAAGTATATATTGACTCTTTAAAATCATTTACTGATATGTTTATATATTTTGAAGCAATATTCATTAAAATTTCCTGTAACCTTACTTGATGATCTAACTCTCTTTCCACTAATTTTTTTTCATTTATATCTTGAAGTGTACCTGACATAGTAATTGCTTTATCGCCATCCCAAAAAGACACTTTTCCATTTACTAAAATCCATATCCACCCTTTAGATTTATGTCTAATTCTATATTCATGTTGAAAAAATTCAGTTTCTTTTTTTAAATGCTTTAATATATTTTTCTGAAAACCACCAACATCTTGGGGATGAATTAAATTTTTCCAATACTCTATGGTTATTTCATTTCTTTCTTCTGGTAAATAGCCTAATAATTCATACCACTTTTCGTTAACATCAATCGTATTTTCTTTTATATCCCATTCCCATGTCCCTGCATTTGTTCCCATAATTATATTTTCTAATTTATTTTTTTGAATTTCTAATCTTTCTTCTATTTTTTTTTGCTGTGTTATATCAATCATTACTGTTAAAAAAATTTTTTCTCCTTGATTTTCAATAACTTCCCCAGAAAATAATCCTGTTATATAATCGCCATTTTTTGTTCTAACCTTAATTTCTATATTTTGAATTTCGCCTATATTTCTCACTATATTTATAATTTCTAATTGTTGTTCTTGCTCAAAAAACAAATTAATTTCAGCCGCCGTTTTCCCTATAATCTCCTCTTTTGTATAACCTATTTTATTTATAAATGTTTTGTTTACATATGTAAATTTTCTGTCTTTTACTCTACTTACAGCCATCAAGGCAGGATTATTATCAAAAAATTTATTGAATTTTTTGATAATTGAATTTTGATTTGTCAAATCTTTTGAAATATAGTATACACAATTTACTCCATTCCATTTTCCCCTCCAAACCATTGTTTCTACATCTATACAAATCTCATCTTTACTTTTTAAAGGTAATTGAAAATAATTTTTTGATAATTTTAAAACATTTGAAAAAATTTTACTTATTTCATCTCTATAAATTTCAGGATACAAATCTAGAAGATGCATTTGTGTTATTTCTTCTCTTGTATATCCTAACTTTTTTAATACTGCAGTATTTGTATGTAAAATAGCTCCTTCTTCGGATGTAACAAATATTAAATCATCTAGTGTTTCGAAAAAATTTTTAAAATTTTCGTTTTTTTCTAAAATCAAATTCTCATTTTTTATTTCATTTGTTACATTTTTGGCTATACAATAAATTAATCCATCATGAAACTTATAATGCCATTTTAAATATATATATTCGCCTTTTTTAGATAAAAATCTGTTTACGCACATTTCATAAATTTTTTGATACCTAAATTTTTCTATAGTTTTAATGGTATTCTCTAAATCTTCTGGATTAATATAATCAACAATATTTTTATTTATTAAATCTTTTTCTGTATAATCAAAAATATTTCTCCACGCAGAATTTATTTTTAATATTTTACCTTTTTCATCAATTATCATGCATAAACTACTGTCAAACTCAAAAAACTGTTCTAAGTCAACTTTTATTTGCTCTTTCATATAAGTTCCTCCTTACCATTTGTTATAATACTATTCGAACCTAATATAAATTTATCAATTATAAAAATACAAAAAAAACAATCTCAATATAAAATCAAGATTGTTTTTTTGTATTTTTATAAAATAATTTAATTATACAGAATAACTTTAAAAATAATTAATTAATTATTGTTTTTAAAAAATTAGTTAACTTTTCAGCTGCTTTTTTATGTGTAATTTCCGAAGGATGCCAGTCCCCACCATAGCCGTCATTGTATTGTTGAACTTCAAATTGCATTGTAAACACATTTTCATCTGCTGTTGATGTTTGGTATCTATTAACTGCATTTTCAACATTTGGATATAAATCCGCCCCCATTATTCCTAAAGTACAAACTATTTGGGATGTTCTGTTATATTCTCTTATTTTTTTTAACATTTCAATATAACCATCTTCAAATTCCAAACGTTTTTCTGCGTCTTTACAATATGTAGAATCATTGGTACCTAAATTAATAACTATAATGTCTGATAACTTTTTGTTAAAATCCCATTCTATTGTACTAGGTTTAAGAGTTGAGTTAAAGGATCCGTATGAATTTCCTATTTTATTATAATAAGGCATAATAAGTGATGTTGAATTTTTAACTCCATTTGATGTATATCCTGACACTACACCATAGCCACTATATGAAACAAAACTATAATCAGCGTTTAAATCCTGTGCTGTTATATATGCATATGTTTTTGATGCATTTTCCTTTGATGTTGTAAAAGGATTTTCCTTAGTTGTGTCAACTCCATAACCACATGTTATAGAATCACCTATAAATTCAATATTTAATTCTTTTTTTGAAGTTGGCTTTATCTTTGTTCCAGTTACTTGTGCTGACTTTATTCCAAATGTAGAATTTGCGGATTCAGATAATTTCACCACTTTTACAACTGCACTTTTTGCTTCTGTACTTTCAAAAACCTTAAAAGTTTGTTCGGGTTTATCAATCATTGTATCTAAAACCAATTCTCCATTTACAAATACACCAACTCTAGCTCTGCTATTTTCCGAATTAATGATATTATCTCCTAACAAAGTCAGACTACATTCAAACCCTGTAAATTCAAATTCCACACCAGAAGCAGAAGGTGCCAACCATAAAACTTCATTATAATAATGTGCTCTTCCAAAATACTTTACATTTTGCTCTACCATATCGTATTCTGCACTTACATAAACTTCTTCTATAGTATCATATAGTATTTTTTGTTTTAACATTACTGCATCTATAATGTTGACAACCCCGTCATCATTTATATCTGCTGCAGAAAAATCAAATTCAACTTCAGGTTTAACCAATAAAAGATGATTTATCATCATAACTAAATCAACGGCGTTTATTTTTGAATCAGAATTCAGATCTCCTTTAATTGTACTTGCTTTTATGTCCAAAATATTTTTTATCGGTAAATCAAAGCAGGACGCAGAGGAAACTAATGCAACACAAAGTACAGAAATAATCTTATTTTTTAATTTTTTCATATTTTTCTCCTTATATTTACTATTAATTCATATCTATAAAACATAGCTATTTTGCTGAAGGTCCAAGATGAACTGAAAGTTCGGTAGACTAAATACTACTAATATTCTAAAATACTTGATTGAATGTTGATATTCAGCTATATGTATAAGGCGGGGGATATTTTACCGAAGGTCCAGGGCGACCGGAAAGCCCGATCGACTCCGCAGAGTCAAACCCTTGCAATACTAAGCTCAATAAGAAATAAAGTGTTTTAGAGTCTAAATAGTATTAGTGAAAAATTAAAGTTTTACTCGATTTTTTCAAAAAATCATAGGGCTCCAAAGGGCAACGCCCTTGGTCGCTATCTTTATGCTTCAAGAGCTTTTTTGCTTATTTTTTCATATCTAACTCCTTATTTATTTCAAAAGATATTTTTTTGATTTGTAATTATATTTTATCATATTTTTTACTATTTAAAAAGCATTATTCAAAAATAAACATCTCACACTATCGCTTTATTTCTCCAACTTCCTTTTTTCCAACGAAGCACCATAATAATACCCCTTAAACATTCATCAGCTGTTGTCCCAAGAAAAATACCTGCAACTCCTACTTTTAAAAACACACCAAAACCATAACCAACACTTATTCCTATTATCCACATAGAAAACAACCCCATCAAAACAGGAAAAAGAAAATCCCCTGCCGACTTCATACTTCCTATTACAACTAAGTTTGTAGTCCTACCTATTTCCATCAAGATACTTATCGCCAAAATCTGTTGAACTAAAGAAAGAACATTTTTGTTTTCTGTAAAAAAACTTAAAGTGAACGGTGAAAGCAAACAATTTAAAATTGCAATTAAAATACTCACAGGTATACATAATTTTAATGAACGCCAAACCCTTTGATACGCTTCATCCTCTTTTTTTGCGCCGACTAAATGACCTGTCACTATTTGTGTAGCTTGTGCAACTGACAAAGCAAAAACAATTGAAAAGGACATAAGCATGTTTGCGTATACCTTTGCATTTACAGAGTCATCACCCATGTTATTTATAAAGGAGAGAAGAATTATTTGATAAAAACTATATGCCATATTTTCACCTGAAGATGGAATTCCTATTTTAAACATTTTCGCAAGTATATCAAACGGGAATTTTTTCAACAACAAAATGGATATTTTACCAATTTTTAATTTATAGAAAATAACTACTGCAATAATTAAAGCTATTGTTCTTGCTAAAATAGTAGAAATCGCAACTCCTCTTACGCCTAAATCTAGATATTTAAGTGGTCCATATAGAAACATATAATTTCCAATAATATTAATAACATTGACAATCAAAGAAATATACATCCCTGTTTTTGTATGGCCATTACATCTTAAAATTTGAATCATAACATTGTATATAGCTTGTAAAAAGAGAAAACCACCAACAAAAGCAATATAATTTTTTGCATCTTCACGCATATTTTGAGGAATATTCATTATATTAATAAACCAATCTTTAGCCAAAATTAACATTCCACTTATAATCAAACCTAAAACAAGGTTAAAAACTGTACTTAAAGTATATATTTGATTCATTTTTTTTATTTGTTTAGCACCTAAATACTGGGACACAACGACACCAGTAGCTCCAGCTATAACCCCAAAAAGAATTATAAATAAATTCAAAATCTGATTTGAATTTCCAACTGCACCAACTGCTGTTTCAGAATATCTGCTCAACATAAGTGTATCTACATTGTTG
>JAEXNS010000206.1 GCA_023439605.1 Bacillota bacterium
GAGTAAAGAACTCTTGCCAGGAACATATACATTTAGAATGGAGTATATGGATGGAAGAGTGGATAAGCAACAAAATATATCAGAAAACGCAGAAGTAATATTTAATACAATAAATACAAAGATAGTATTGAAAGATAGCAACGGAAATGGACTAGAGGGCGGATTGGTAAAATACTCAAGATCATCATGGACAACTGTAGGAAATACAGTTGGAAATGGAGAAGTGAGTAAAGAACTCTTGCCAGGAACATATACATTTAGAATGGAGTATATGGATGGAAGAGTGGATAAGCAACAAAATATATCAGAAAATGCAGAAGTTATATTTAATACGGTGCTTACTAGGGTTATTGTGAAAAATTCAAATGGACAATTGATGGGGAATTCACTAGTTAAATATTCCAGAACTTATTGGAGTAATATAGCGTTTACTGCACAAAATGGAGAAGTAACAAAAGAACTTTTACCTAATACATATGTATTTAGAGCGGAATATTCTAATGTTAGAAAAGATAAGCAACAGAATATTTCAGAAAATAACATTGTGGAAGTTGTTATAGATGCAGTAGTAACAACACCACCAGTTACGACTACTCCGCCCGTTACTACAACCAAAGTAACCACAACAACTGCTACTACCACAGCGGTTAGTACCACCACTACTGAACCAGTGCAGACTACCTTGCCACCAACTACCACAACAGAAACAACAACATCTCAAAGTAATAATGTTATTGTCGTTTCAAATGTAAATGAGTTAAGAGCAACAGAAAACTTAACTAAACAAGGTAATGTAACGGTTCTTATAAAAGATGGTGTGTATGATTTAACAAAAGGATTATGGTTAACAGGAGAAAATATTACATATAAGAGTATGTCAGGTGATAGAGATGCTGTTATACTAAAAGGAAATTTCCAGGCTAGCCATATTTTCTGGATTACAAATGATAATGTTACAATACAAGATGTTACTATTGGAGAAGTGAACAATCATGGAATACAAGTTCATTCGGAAATGGGTGCGAGTAATGTAACTATAAAAAATGTCAGATTTTATAATATAAAAGAACAAATGATAAAAGGTTCAGGCTCTCAAAGTGAAGTTTATAGTGAAAACTGTATTGTTGAAGATTGCTTGTTTGAATTTACTTCAGGAGAAGCTTATCAATACTATACGGGGGGGATAGATGTTCATAAAGGATTAAATTGGATAGTGAGAAACAATACCTTTAAGAATATACAAAGAAAAACAGGAGAATTAACAGAAGGTGCAATACATTTTTGGGGTAATTCTAAGGGAACGATTGTTGAAAATAATATAATTATAAACTGTGACAGAGGGATAATGTTTGGTCTAGATAATAGTAATCACTATGATGGAATTATTAAAAATAATTTTATTCATACAACAAGAGATGTAGGAATATATTTATGTAATGCTAGAGGCGCAAAAGCATATAATAATACGGTTTTTAGTTATCCAGGATATCCAAATTCGATAGAATATAGATTTACAACAACAGGTAGTATTATTAAAAACAATATTACAAACAAAGCAATAGTTTCAAGAAACTCTGGTACTGCTGAAGTTGCAAATAATATCACAAATGCAATAAGCTCTTGGTTTGTAGATGTTACAAATGGTGACTTGCATCTTGCTAGTTATATCAGTAGCGTTGCAGGAAAAGGAGTGGATTTATCTGAAGTTGATAAAGATATTGACGGAGAACAAAGACCTTTAGGTAGATATGATATAGGTGCAGACCAAATATCATTGGAAACAGAATCTGAAATATCAGAAATAGTATTGACTGCATCAAAATCAAATATAGATGCAAATGGTTTTGATAGCTCTAAACTAAATCTAGTAGCTGTTTATGAAGATGGAACAGAAAAAGATATATTTGCAGATTCATTTATATGTACTAAAAATGGTGTAAATATAAGCTTAAATAGCGATATTTTCAAAAGCTATGAAAGCGGAACATTTACTATTAAGGCGAAATCAGGGGAATCAGTTAGCAATGATATTCAAATAAATGTTAGAACTATAGAGTTAAGCGAATATAAACCTATAAACATTGATGTTCAGCATAGATATGGACAAACATTTATTACATGGAAAGAACCACAAACACTTATAAGAGATGAAAATATAACAGTAAATGATTATTTTGCAGAACTCAAAAAATATCCTCATAAAGTAAATTTTAATATTTACTCATCAAATACACCTATTTTATCCGTTGAGGGTATGACACCTATCGCAAAGGTTAAAAATATGTCTGCATGGAATATAGCATATTACACTTTAACTGATGTATCGCCTGATTATGTAGTGTCTCCATATAAAGAAAATACGTTAAGAAGATATGTTATAAAAGATGGTGAAGTAGCAGTAAATCCAGGAACAGGTATCTATGTTAATAATCCAGATAGTGAAGGTAACATGTATTATGCTGTAACCGTAACAGTGAATGGTGTGGAATATAAAACTGTGGATAATGAAAATTCAACAACTGAAAGCATTTTAGAAACTGTTGCACAAGGAAAACCAGTATTCCAATATAAGGAAACTAAAGAATTTCAGTATGTTAAAAATGCAGAATTAAATTATTATGTACGCTGGGAAGCTCCACCAAATGCAAATGTAAAAGGAAAAGCAATTGATTATTTAGTTGCTGTACCAGCAAATAAAAAAGAGGATGCACCAGTTGGAATACATCTTCATTGCTGGGGAGGCACCTTAAATACTGGTTATGGTTGGTGGAGTGATGGATTTACAGGTTCTATACTGTTATCAACTAATCAAGATCCATACGACTGGTGGACTGGTTATCATGAAAAATTAAATACAGGAGCAAAGTTAACAACTGAAGCAGATTGGAAAAGTGGAGTTGTAAGGCCATATACAACAAATAGAATATTTTCATTTTTGGATTGGATGGAAGAAAATGAAGAGTGGAATATAGATAAAACAAAAACATTTTCTGCTGGAAGTTCTATGGGAGGATCAGGTTCTCTTATGATGGCAATAAGATTTCCAGAACTAGTAGCATGGTCTAGATCATGGGTTGGAGTTCATATACCTGAAAAGTCACCTTCATATTTTTCAGCGTATAGTGGTTATTATGGTAAACCTTCGTATGGCGTTTTATTTGAAGATGGAACACCTGTTTGGGATTATTATAATGATGTATGGTATTTGCATAATTACCCAAATGCAGAAATAGGATTTTTGACATTTGCAAATGGTAAAAATGATAGTGGAATAGGATGGGAACAAGCAGTTGAATTCTATGAA
Source organism: Bacillota bacterium (assembly GCA_023439605.1). Lineage (GTDB taxonomy): Bacteria > Bacillota > Clostridia > Oscillospirales > Ruminococcaceae > JAEXNS01. The sequence goes on from JAEXNS010000206.1 coordinate 3,305, forward strand.
GCTTTGCAAGAAACAAAGAGACCACATTTATTTGTTTGGGGACAAAATGGGCATAGGGAAAGAGCTATAATGCCTAAAACATGGAGTGAAAATGTAATGCCTATAGAAATTAGGACTGACTTATCATTACCCGCATTTACTGCATGTAGTTTGGACAATATACCCGGAAATGGTGACCCTACAAATGGTGATTTAAAAGGGCAAATAAATGCTTATCTATATTGGGAGACGGAAGACATTGTTGATACAGAAGAAAAATGGGAAATGACAATGGCACTTATGGAAAAAGCTCCTGAAAATAGTTGTACAGTTAATATTACACCTAGAAGATTACAAAATTTAAAAAGCGTAGCTGGCGAAGAATTTTTATGGAAAAATATCGATGTAGCTTCAGGTGAGGTTATATCAAGTGGAACTTTAGTAGCCGATCAATATGGATTGTTGACTGTAGAACAAACAGTTGTAAGCAAAACCAAAAATAGAATTGTTATAGAAAAAATTATTAAATAAAATTATGAAACCCGTTAATCTTTTTAGAAGATTAACGGGTTTTTAATAAATGAAAATAAATTTAATAGAATAATAACATTTTTTATATTCATTTCATAAATTCTTAGTTATAATTTAGAAATTACATATTGAAAATAACGTAAATTTATGATAAAATTATAAATATAATATAGTATAAAAAAGTTACTTTTAAGTTGAAAAGGTAAAGTTTACGATTTTGCAAGGATTTCGACTCTGCGGAGGCGACGCGGCTTTCCGTTCACCCTATACCTTCGGTGAAATATCTTTGGTTTACTTATAGTTGAGTTGCAACATAAAAAAGGAGGGAATGTTTTATGGATATTGCTATTTGTGATGATGAAAAAATATTTAGAGAGCAAATAATTTCTTATTTGTTAAAATACAACAATAAATTTAATGTTTTTGAGTATTATAATGGATACGATCTTTTGGAATCTGAAAAAATATTTGATATAATATTACTAGATATAGAAATGGAAAATATAAATGGTATGATTGTTGCAAAAAAATTAAGAGAAAGAGGTGTTTCTTCAATAATAATTTTTTTGACTAGTCATCACGAGTATGTACATGATGCATTTAAAGTTAAGGCGTTTAGATTTTTAAATAAACCTATAGATAAGGTTAAGCTTGTAGAGGCAATTTTAGATGCAGAAACTGAAATATTAAATACAGAGAAAATAATTATAAGAAAAAAAGGAATAATAAATAAAATAAATATTACAGATATTGTTTATATAGAAGCGTTTGGTGATGGTACGTATATTTATGATAAATTTAGAAATGTTTGCGAAAGTAATATCCAATTAAAAGAATGGTATGAGAGATTAAAATTAAAGAATTTTTTTAAAATACACAAATCATTTATTGTTTCTATGTTATATGTTAAAAAAGTTATTGATAGTCAGTTAGAGATGGATTATTATGACATACTATTGCCTATTGCAAGACGAAATATAACGAATTTTAAAGAAAATTATTTGATTTTTGTTAAATCAAATGCAAAAATAATATGAGGCAGGTAAATTATGCTGACAAATGTTGTAGACCTTATAGTAGAATACATAAAATTAATACTGGTGATGTGTGGGGTTTTAAATTATAAATTTAAAAAAACATATTTACCAATAATAATTTTTGTTCTAATTACTATATTATTATTTTTAATTAAAGACCCAACTAAATTTCAAAAACTAATGTATATATTTTCATCTGTTTTTATGTGTGTGTTTTCAATTATAGGTAAAAGAAAATGGATTTTCGCTATTTTATCTTTTTTTATTATTGGATTTATAGATGGATTTGTAGTTTTTATTTTATCGGAAATCACTTCTAAGCCATACAAAGAAGTAGTTGTCAAACCAACATTATTTAGTTTGGTTAATGCAATTAGTATTATTTTGTTTTTTTTAATAGCTATTGTTATTAAAAGTAGAGCTAAGAAAAAAGAAGTAGCAGAAAGTAAAGATTTATTTAGTCAAACAAATTTAGTATACATAGTCTTGTTTTTAATAGGTCAAATTGCAGCTTATTTATATATATCACCTTTTATTTTTTTTGAGTTTAGTGATAAAAAAACTAAAAATATAATTATTTTTAGTTTTTTTATTGCAAGTATAATATTTTCAGTGATAGGGATATTGCTCATTTATAATAATAATTCAAAAAAACATTATATGAAAGTTGCTATTATAAATGAAAAGCTACTTGAAACACAAGGCGATTATTACAAGATGTTGTTGGAAAAAGAAAATGAAACCAGAAAATTCAGACATGACATGTCTAACCATATTATATGTATTGATGCCTTAAGTCAAGAAAAAAAATATGATGAAATGCAAAAGTATTTATCTTCATTGAGAGATTCCTTGGTAAGTTTAAAAGAAAAATATCAAACTGGGCATATGATGGTAAATGCAATTGTAAATCATATTGCAAGTAAATATGAAGATGTTAATTTGATTTGGATAGGATTTTTACCAGATAAATTGCAAATATCAAATATGGATTTATGTGTTATTTTCTCTAATGCATTAGAAAATGCTTTTTTTGCTGCTTTTCAATGCGAAGAAAATAAGAAAGTTAAAGTTACAGTAAAATATATTTCAAACAGCTTGGTGTTAACTGTAGAAAATAATATGGCAAGTAGAGTCGATGAAATAAATGGTAAAATAATTACTAAAAAAGCAGATAAAAAAAATCATGGATTAGGGTTAATAAATATAAGGGAAAGTGTTAATAAAAACGGTGGTGCGTTTGAGTACAATTATACAGACGAAACATTTAGTATAGATATTGTTTTACCAAATGTAATTTAAAATACCGTTGAGTCGATTTTACCTACCGAAAACCACAAAAGTATTTAAATTTAGCTTAATGTATGTTTTAATAATAATATACATTAAGCTAAATTATTTATAGAGAGTAGGTGATTTGTTATGGGCAAACATGTACAATATTACATAAATATATTTGACTTTTTATTTGGATCAAAAGGATAAAAAAATAATTTGAAATAAATTAATAAAAAGAATTACTATAGAATAGGCTTTTATTAAAAAGACTAAAAAATATACAATAAAAATAATCCCCTTCATTTTGAAGGGGATTATTTTTATTGTGCATCTAAAATTTTATTGTCTAAAGAATCTTTATATATAGATTTTCTTTTATTTTTCTTTTCTGTGTATAGTAGCGAGTCGGCTTTGTCTAAAATTACAGATAAATTAACGTGGGGGTCACATTTAAAAGCATGTATTCCAAGGCTCATGTTTATATAATAAGGTTTGTTTGAATTTTCATTTGCTATACTTTGCATTTTCTTAATTCTAAGTTTTATATTTTCTGTATTTTCCTTGCAGTTTAGCAAAGCAAAGACACAAAATTCATCGCCACCTATACGGCCTATTATATCC
>JAEXNS010000222.1 GCA_023439605.1 Bacillota bacterium
CTGCATCTATACATACGTTTAGATTATTTTTAATTTCGTTAAAGTCTCCGTTGTATGTATCTGTGATTTTTGGTGGAATATCTCCTTTGCTTATTCTGTCTACATATTCCGCCGCTACATTTAATGGTCCTATTACCGCATCCAAAGTATTATTTATTCCTGCTATAATGTCTTTATATCCACCTGCAAATTTTGATAAATTTCCTCTTATATCAAGTTTACCATCTGCACCAGCCTTTGTCAATGAATTAACCTCGGCAACCAAATCTACAAGAGTTTCCTTCATTTTCTTCATACTATTATTTAGAACATCATTACTTGATTTTGGGGTTATATTCATACCAAAATTACCAACGGATATTAGTTCTGCTGTTTTTGCTTGCTCCTCTATATTTGCTATCATTTTTGCAAATGCATCTAACAACATTCCTGTTTCATCTTTGCTTTCAGATTTTACATTTACATTTATATCTCCAACCGATAATTTATCTGCTGCACCTATCAAAAGTTTCATAGGCTTGGTTATAACTTTAGTTAAAAATAGTCCTATAACTATAGCAAGTAAAATAGCAGCTGCAACAATTATAATCATAATCAACATAGCTTTTTGAGCTAATATCTCATTTTCATTTGCTTTTTTGTGTGCATCATTTATTTTCATCTCAACTAGTTTTGCAATTGCATCCTGCTCTGCTCTTGAAGCTATGCCCATAGCACCATCTTCTGCTGCAATTTTTAAAGCTTCATTATCCTTGTTATCTTTCGCCAAATTATATACCACAGTTATTTGATCAGAGAAATTTTTTCTTGTTTGCAAAAACTCATCATATGCCGTTCTCATAGCATCTGATAATATAAGCTTTTCATATTCTGTTGCCTTTTCATCAATTCCTGCACGCAATTCATTTACTCTATCCAGTTTAGAATTTATTTCTTCTATTTCTTCTGCAATTATCATATCTCTCAAGTTTACTCTTATTCTTTGAAAATCTGTAGATATATCAGAAAGCAAAGCAATAGGTACTGTCATATTTTCATAAAGTTCTTTATCAGACTTTTCTATCTGCTTTAAGTTGACTATACCTACTATTCCAACCATAGCTGCAATCAAAGCAACTAAAATAAAACTCAATATTAGTTTTGCACCTATTTTTAAATTATAAAACCATTTCATTTATTTCTACCTCCCTTAAATTTATCGTTACTATTCAGCTATATATAGTAGAGATGTTTACCGAAGGTCCAGGGCTACCGGAAAGCCCGGTCGTCTCCGCAGAGTCGAAACTCCTGTAAAATTGCAAACCTCCCCTTTATATGCTTAATAGCAACAATTTATCTGATATTTTTCAGCGACATTTCTATAATTTCATTACAACCATCATATAAAGGCTCTCCATGTCCAAAATAAATTGTTTTTATATCTAGTTTAGAAAGTCTTTGAAGTACATTTATAAAACTTTGATCATAACTCCCTTCCTTTGTTTTTATTATTAAAGGTGTGTCACCTGCAAACAAAACTCCGTTTTTTCTATTATAAAAACAAACAGAATCACTACTATGCCCTGGTGTAAATATAACTTGAAACTCTTCATCTCCCATTTTAACAATTTGACTATCTACCAAAACCTTATCAACTAGTTCTAAAGAGGATGATGCTGCATAAACTTTTGCTCCATAAAGATTTTTTATTTCTTTCAAAATACCAACATGATCATAATGATTATGAGTTAAAAATATTTTTTCTACTCTCTTTTTTCCTACTCCTGTAGATGCACTTTCAATTTTAGGTATTATACTCATATCTCTACCTACATCTATAATTACATTTTTATCCTGTATAGCATTCCATGTACCAGTTATTAAATAGGCGTTTGAAGTATATATTTCGCTTCTTTCAGTTAAATTTTGAACTTTCATAAATAATCACACCTTATTTTTTTCTAAATAGTTGTGCGTTAGAAACAACTGGTTCAAATAAATGCTTAACCTCATCTGGAAGTTTTTGTGTTTGTTCTGTTGCAAAAAATCCACCGTCCATAAGAGATTCATGGAACATTTTTATAACATCTATTCTTTGTTGTTCCGAAAAATGAAGCAAAACGTTTTTACATATTATCACACCAAAATCATTCCCAACAGATTTGAGTGTTGTTAAGTCATGTTTTTGAAAAATGACTGCTTTTCTTATTTCCTCAACTATCTGAAAATGATCTGTTTTATCTGATTTAACAAAATATTTATCGAAAATTTCTTTTGGTATTCTCTCAACCTGTTCTCTTGGATATACAGCATTTGATATAATTTCTTCAAATAAATTGCTACCATCTAAATCAGTTGCTGTAATTTTTACGTTTCTATAATACATATTTCCGACTTTTTCTCTTATAAGCATTGCTAGTGTATACGGTTCTGGTCCCATTGCACACCCTGCATCCCATACTTTTATATAACTTTTTGTTTTTAAGTAAGGTAATGCATACTCACATATAAGTTCTAAAGTCTGCAAATCTCTAAAAAAATAAGTAAATGCCATATAATCACCCCTTTACAATTCTATATTATTTATAGAACTTATACTTTCTAATTCTTCTTGAGCCAAGAGCATTTCACAGTCAAGTAATAGTTTTACTTCATTTCCAACTTTACCAATTCCATTTATGTATTTGTTCGTAAAACCTGTACTAGATGCTGGTGGATTGACTATGTTTTCGTCTGCAATATTTATTACCTCGGCTACACTATCAACAATTAGTCCTACTTGATTGTCTTGTATATCTATAACCACTATACAAGTTTTACCGTCATATTCTTGAAATGATTTTTTAAATCTAAGCCTCACATCCATTACAGGTATTATTTTACCTCTTAGATTTATAATCCCTCTAATGTAGTCTGGCATCTCTGGAATTTCTGCTATAGGAAGAATCCCTATAATTTCAGTTACAAACTGTATTCCTATTCCATAAACTTCATTTCCAATTAAAAAAGTTAAAAACTTACCTTTCTGAGTATCCTCATCGTCATCATCAAAATCATCATCAAAATCATCAATATCATTATTTCTCATGAATTTCTCTCCTCTCTACTAGCATTGTATCCATATAAAGTGCCCACATCAAGTATTAAGCTAATACCACCATCGCCCAGTAAAGTGCATCCTGCAATTCCTCTTATTTTCTTTAAACTGTTTATATAGTTAGGTAGTGTTTTTATAACTACTTGCTGTTTTCCAATAACACCATCTGCAAAGACACAAAATTCCTTTTCATCTTGTTCTAACATTATCAAAACACCTTTATGAAAATCTTTTATTTCCGTTTGTACGGAATACAGTTCGTGTAACCTTACTATAGAATAACATTCGCCTCTAACCATAATCATTTCATTTCCACCTGGTTCTTTGAAGCAATCATTTTCTTTTGGGCTGAAAGATTCTTTTATAGCGGTAATAGGAATAGTATATCTAGAACTTCCAACTTTAACATTCATACCTTCTATTATAGCCAGCGTCAACGGTATTTTAAGTGTTATCATTGTCCCCTTACCCATTATAC
>JAEXNS010000226.1 GCA_023439605.1 Bacillota bacterium
GTTCATATTTTAGGCAACACATAAGTCTGCCACAAGTTCCAGATATTTTTGTTGGATTTAAAGATAAACCTTGTTCTTTGGCCATTTTTATTGATACTGGCTGAAATTCACCTAAAAAACCTTTGCAACAAAATTCTCTTCCGCAAATACCCAATCCACCTAGTACTTTGGCTTCATCACGCACACCTATTTGCCTTAATTCAATTCTTGTTTTAAAAATAGCGGCAAGGTCTTTTACAAGTTCTCTAAAATCTATTCTAGTTTCTGCTGTAAAATAAAACAATAACTTGTTGTTGTCAAAAGTAAACTCGACATCTATGAGGTTCATTTTTAATCCTCTTAATGCTATTTTTTCTTCACAGATAAGTCTTGCATTTTTCTCACGCTCTTTATTTTCCTGTACTTTTTTCAAATCTTCCTCTGTAGCAATTCTTATAACCTCTTTTAACGGTGGAATAATCTCAGATTCTGGTACTTCTCTATTTGAAATTACCACTTCTCCACATTCTACACCTCTTGAAGTTTCTACTATAGCAAATTGTCCTTGTTGAAATTGAATTTCACCAGGAGAAAAATAATACATTTTACCTACATCTTTAAATCTAATAGCTACTATTTCTACCATTTTATTGTCGGCTCAAAGCCGCCTCCTCTATAATATGTTCATAATTTTGGCACATAAAGAAGCACTTATGAGCCTTAAATTTACATTTCTATTGATTTGATTATATGCCTTTTGTATAAGTTCATGAATTACTTCACACGAAACAGATGAAATACTTTTTGAAAAATCCTCTGTTTCTTTTATATTAAATCCTATGTTACTAATTTTATACTTTGATGTAAGCAAATCTCTTACTTGCTTATCAAGTAAGTATAAAACTGTCTTTAAAGATTCCTTTTCTTTTTCTATAGAACATAATTTTTGTAAGAAACTATATTCATCCTTACTTATTATACATTCTATAAGTGTTTTTGTCAATTCTACATTTCTCTTTAACGTATCATCTTTTAAATATTTTTCACACATACCTATATTTCCACCGAAAAACATGGTGGATATTTCAATTTCTTCTTGTGAAAACCCATTTTCAGATAGAGCAAGTTTACAATTTTGTAAATCACACTCTGTTACTGCAATTGATGTAATTCTTGATAAAATGGTTTTTAGAAAAATATCTTTTGATTTAGCTGTAAAAACAAAATAAGCAAATTCTGGTGGTTCTTCAATTAATTTTAATAGTGAATTTTGAGCCTGCTTAGTAATGTAATCTGCATCTGAAAATATATATATTTTTTTATCCCCATCATTTGGTTTTATGTAAGTCTCTGAACATATATTTCTGACAGTCTCAACAGAAAACCCCTGCAATTTACCGCTATGTTCACACCAAATAACATCTGGGTGTATATTTTTTTTTATATTTACGCAGTTTTTACAAATGCCACATGGTTTGTTTTCATTAAGACATAATAACTTCATTGCGAAATGCCTTGAAATCACTTTTTTCCCCACCCCTGTTTCTCCATAAAATAATATCGAATTCGGGATTTTATCGTTGTTAAACATAAAAGTAAGATTTTCAACAGTATTTTCTTTACCGTAAATTTTCAAAAGCAAAACTCCTTCGAACTATTTTTCAAAAGCAATGTGAAGTTTGATATTTACCATTCAGCCATATGTATAAGGAAGAGATATTTTACCGAAGGTCTAGGGCGACCGGACAATGTCATCAACTTAAGAAAATTGCTGAGGCTAAATAGTAACGATTGATATTAATCATTTTAACACATTAATCTTAAAAATTCTATACCTTTCAAAAAGTTTTATACATTCTTTACTTATAATTTCCCCTGATACCGCAATTGGAATTGCTGGAGGGCAGGGTACTTTTAAATTTGCACAGATTTTACCTTCAGATTTATATATATCTATCTCCTCATACTCACTAAAACAACCTTGCCTTATAGTTAAAGCTTTTTTCATTTCGGGAAATAAAATTTCTTCCTCAATTTTTAATCCTTCTCTTTTTATTATATTTTTAAACGCTATAGTTAACTTTTCAAAATCCTTTTCACTAGATAATGGTGAAAACAACAAAACCAAAAACATTTCGTCTACATATTCACATTCTATATTGTATTTTGACAAGTGCTTATATAATTCAAATCCAGAATACCCATTTGAATTTGCATTTATAGTTACATGGAAGATTTCATCGTTATATATCTCAAAATTTTTTTCAATTACCTTTATTAAGTTTTCAATATTCTTAGTTGTTATGTATATATCCTCTTTTAATTTATAGTGTATATATTTATTGCACAAATCTAATGATGCCATAATTAAATATGATGGGCTAGTTGACGCGAAAACAGACATTGCTGACTTGATTTTATTTATATAAAGTTTATTACTCACATGCAAATAAGCCCCGCCAGTAAGCACTGGTAGTGTTTTATGAGCAGAATCTGCACACATATCCGCACCTAAATGTATTGGGTGTCTACTATTGTCTAGAAAACTCATGCAAGCACCATGTGCATTATCAACCAATAGAACAGCACCGTATTTTTTGCAAACAGATGAAATTTTTTTTATGTCTTGAATGTTTCCAAAATAATCAGGAGATGTTATATAAACGCAAGCATTATTTCCTATAGATTTTAATTTTCTTTCTATTTCATATATATTTATCCTTGCAGATATCAAACTATTCTTGTACTCCGGATATACCCAGCTAACATCAATATCCAATAAAGCACATGCATTTAAAAAACCTCTATGCACATTTCTGACGGCTATTACTTTCCTTTTTTCCTGTTTCATTACAAAAAGCATACTTTGTATGCATAGCGTTGAGCCTTGTGTAGAGTAAAATGTGGATTCTGTTTTAAATAAAGCTGTTGCATTTGCCTCACTTTTTTTTATTATGCCATCAGCTTCAAAAAGACTGTCCGCACCTTTTATTTCAGTAATATCTAAATTATATATTATGGATAACTCATCATCCATTTTTATTCCTTTATGACCAGGCATATGCAATCGAGATACGTTTAAATTTTTATATGTTTTTATAAAGTCATATATAGGCGTATCCAATTTTTATCACTTCCTCATACTATTTAGACTCTAAAACACTTTATTTCTTATGGAGCTTAGTATTGCAAGGGTTTCGACTCTGCGGAGTCGACTGGGCTTTCCGGTCACCCTGGATCTTCAGTAAAATATCTCCGCCTTATACATATAGATGAACAGCAACATTCAATCAAGTATTTTAGAATATTAGTAGTATCAAAATATAATGCCTACTTAATTTGGTATATTAAATAGACATTTTTATATTATCCAACCAAACCAGAACGTTCTACACCTTCTGTAAAATGTTTTTGCAAAAAGATATATAAAATAAGCATAGGAGCAATTGATATCAAGCAACCTGCCTGCATCCATACTATAAGTTGCCTTGCAGATACAGCTAAACTTGCATCATTAAACAAAGCCATTTTCAAAACGGTATCAATATTTTTTAACATCAAAGCAATAGTTTGATTGCTTGTAAAAAAAGAATTACTAACATAATAATCGTTCCAATACCAAACTACAGAAAATAAAAATACTGTCAAAAATGAAGATAAAGCATTTGGAATCATTATAACTACAAAAGTTCTAAATGGACCACATCCATCTAAATAAGCTGCATCTTCAAGTTCTTTTGGCATTCCTTTAAAAAATTGTCTGAATATAAGTATCATAAGACCTGCCCTAATTCCGTTAGCAGTGAACGCTGGAAGATACATGGTCCAAGCTGTATTTATTAAGTTTATAGTGTCTCCCGTAAAAAGTTTAACTAATCCTAAAAAATCAAAATATCTGAATTGCATATACTGAGGTATAAGAATTATTTGTGATGGAACTAAAATCATCATAATCACTAAAGCAAAAAGCATATTTCTTCCTTTAAACTTAAATCTAGCAAATCCATATCCTGTTATAGCTGATGTTATAACCTGAACAAATGAACATCCTATATTTAATTTTAAAGTGTTCATAATAGTTTCATCGAACTTCATAGCGGTTGCGGTTTCTTTTATAACTGATAATGTTAAATTTCTAGGTATCCACATTACTGTGGGGTCATTC
>JAEXNS010000228.1 GCA_023439605.1 Bacillota bacterium
GGATAAAATATATATTAGACATAAAAATTTATTTCTGAAAATAGTTGATAAAAATCTAGTTAAAATGGATAACAAGCAACTATTGGACGAAAGGTTTATTGCAGATGGGAAAAGATATATAAAAGTAAAATTTAAAACCCCTGTTGCATTTAAAAGCAATGGATTTTATGTTAACTTCCCTACAGTAAGGCTACTTATACAAAGTTTAATAAATAAGTATGACACATTTTCAGAAGCTACAAAAATTTACGATGAGGAAACACTAGAGTATATAATGGAAAAGACTTTTATTTATAGCTATAAATTGAAAAGTACATTTTTTCATTTGGAAGGGGTGAAAATACCAGCATTTATAGGAGAGTTGACACTTAAAGTCACAGGTGCACAGCCTTTAGTAAATCTTATTCAATACCTTTTTTATTTTGGTGAATACAGTGGGATAGGTATTAAAACAGCTATAGGTATGGGTGCATATGAAATTATTGAAGAAGAAAAAAGAGAGGAGATGAATTTAGGTGGAAAAGGATAAAGTATCATTATATATTGGAAGTATGCTACATGATTTTGGTAAGCTACTTCATAGATATAATGACGGAAGAAACCACAGTAAAAGCGGTTATGACTATTTAAAAGAAAACTTTAAAATAGAAGATGATGATATACTAGATCAGGTTTTATATCATCACGCTTCTCACATAAAGGGTTCAAAATTAGAGCAAAATTCAAAAGCATATATAACCTACATAGCTGACAATATTGCGGCAGGAGTAGACCGAAGAAAAAATGAAGAAGTAGAAACGGGCGGTTTTGTAAAAGATGTTGCTTTAAAAAGTATTTTTAATATTTTAAACGGAAACAACCAATCCAAAAGCTACAGCCAAGGTTTTATAAGCTATGATGAAAGCATAAACTATCCTACCGAAAGTGAAATAAAATTTGATGAGAGTTTTTATAGTAAAATAATTGACAATATAAAAACAGCATTTACAAGAGGAATTGATTTTGAATCCGGTGCATCTTATATAAATTCACTTTTAAAAATTTTAGAGGTAAATACAAGCTTTGTACCATCATCTACAAATACAAAAGAGCTTATAGACATATCGCTTTTTGACCATGTTAAGCTAACATCTGCTATAGCTTCTTGCATTTATGATTATACAAAAGAACACGATATAAACGACCTTCATGAAGAACTCTACAAAGGGGCGGAGGAGTTTTATAAAAAAGATGCCTTTTTGTTATATTGTTTTGATATATCTGGAATACAGGATTTTATATACACTATTGCAAAATCAAATTCTGATTCCGGTACTTTAAAATCTTTGAGAGCAAGATCTTTTTATCTGGAAATATTTGCAGAACATATAATTGATGAAATACTTGATGAGTTGTCTCTATGCAGGGCAAATTTACTCTATTCAGGTGGCGGTCATGCATATATGCTTTTACCAAATACCGACCTTGTAAAAGGCTTTTTAGAAAAAACAGAGGAAAGTATAAACAAGTTTTTACTTCAGAAATTTAAAACTGCACTTTTTATAGCTAGTGGATATAGTCCATGTAGTGCAAATTCTTTGAAAAATAATCCGGACGGAAGCTATAAAGCTATATTTAACGAAGTTTCAGAGCAAATATCTGCAAAAAAACTAAATCGTTATAAAGCAGAGGATATATTATATTTAAACAAGGATTCAAAATGTGGAGAACGTGAGTGTAGTATATGCAGAAGAAGTGATATGCTTACTGAGGATAATAAATGCAGTATATGCAATAGCTTAGAAAAAATAGCTACAAAAATAATGAAAAAAGATGAAAGTTTCTTTACTATTTTTAAACAGGAAAAAGGCGAAAAAGAGCTTGTTTTATATAACGATAAAGCTGTAACAGTAGACGATGAAGCTTTGTTAAGAAGTAAAATGAATGATGACAATTATGTACGTGGATATGGTAAAAATAAAGCGTATACAGGAAAAGGCATACATGAAACCCTATGGGTTGGAGATTATAGTAAAAAGTCGAGTTTTGAAGAACTTGCAAAATCATCTGTAGGAATTAAACGCTTAGGTGTTATAAGGGCTGACGTAGATAATTTAGGACAGACTTTTGTAGCTGGTTTTGAAAAACAAGGAGATAATAAAAACGTTACTATTTCAAGAACAGCCAGTTTATCTAGAGCGTTGTCTAGATACTTCAAACTACATATAAACTCTATTCTTAAAAATGGTGAGTTCTTTTTGGATGGGAAAAGAGAAGATAGAGAAAGAAATGCCACTATAGTTTATACTGGTGGAGATGATTTGTTTATAGTTGGTAGTTGGGATGATATTATAGGTTTTTCAGTTGACTTGTACAGAAGTTTAGAAAAGTTTTCACAAGGCACACTTACTTTATCTGCTGGCATAGGGGTGTATAATGATTCATTTCCTGTTTCGGTTATGGCTAAACAGACGGAAGGTCTTGAAAACAACTCAAAAAGTTTTGTAAATAAAGAGGGTAAAGCGAAAAATGCTGTTACTATTTTTGACAATGAAAACTGCTATAATTGGAATGTATTTGCGGAAAAAGTAATTGAAGAAAAGTTTATGTTTATAAAAAATTATTTTCAGGAAAATGATGAACGAGGTAACACTTTAATTTATAACATGCTTGAGCTAATAAGACAAAAGGATGATGAAAGACTAAACATAGCCAGATTTGCATACCTTTTATCTAGGCTTGAACCTGTGGGCAAAGACGAAGTTTCAAAAGCAAGTTATAAAGAATTTTCAAAAAAAATGTTTGAGTGGATACAGAACGAACAGGATAAAAAACAACTTATAACAGCTATATATCTATATGTATATATCACAAGAGGTAAAAATGAGGAGGAAAATTAAATGGCAATTTTAGAGAAGTTAACTTATGTAAAGCAAGCAGAAAGCGTTATGAAAAAACTAACTAGCAATCCTAAATATGGATTGACGACATCGAAAATAAGAAATATTTTATCTATGATTTCAGAAATTTACAATGATGTTGTATTGGAAATAGGCGAAAAAATTTCTGTAGACTTACAAGAACGTGTACAATATATAAAAATGCGTATTGCTTATGAAGCAGGTAGAGAAAGAGCAGTAAAAGAGTTTGTACAGGAAGCAAAAATTTTTGATTGTATAGACGACATAAAAGACAGTAGAGAAAAGCTAATTATGTTCTGTAATTATATGGAGTCATTAGTTGCTTATCATAAATATCTTAGTGAGAAAGATTAGGAGGAAAAAAGTATGTTAGTAAAATTAGAAATAAAGGGTAAAATCAAAATAGTAACAGGTATGCATATAGGCGGTTCAACACAGTTTTCAGCAATAGGTGCAGTGGATTCTCCAGTTATAAGAGACGTAATTTCAAAGCTTCCAATGATTCCAGCAAGTAGTTTAAAAGGTAAAATGAGAAGTTTACTTGCAAAACAATATAATACAAAAATTGCAAAAACTCCAGATGATGATGACGATAAAATAACCAGACTTTTTGGTTCGGCAAAAAAAGATAATGTAAAAAATAGCAGACTTATTTTCTCAGATATGATAATCAGTAACGCTGATGACTTGAAGCGAAGAGGAGTTTTAAGTACAACTGAAGTAAAGGTTGAAAATAATATAAACAGAGCTACAGCAGTAGCAAATCCACGTCAAATAGAGCGTTGTATAAGAGATAGCGAGTTTCCTTTAAGTATAATTTATAACGCAGAAAAAGAGGACGAGATAGTGGAAGATATAAAACTACTTAAAGATGGCATGAAACTTTTGAAGTATGATTATCTTGGCGGTAGTGGTTCTAGAGGATATGGAAGGGTTGATATAACTGACCTTGAAATGAACGTAGTGGTTGGAAGTATGGACGAAAATATTCAGAAAGAGTGTAAAAAAATATTAGAGGAAGTGTAAGCATGAAATACATGATATATAAGCTTCATTTTAAAACTGAAGTACATATAGGCAATGGTGCTCTATCGGATAGTGAGCCTGTTTTCAGTGCAGATACATTTTTTTCAGCTCTGTGTCATGAAGCTATAAATATAGGTGGGGAGGAAACTCTTGAAAAGCTTATAAAAGAAGTCAAAAGTGAAAACATGGTTTTTTCAGACTTCTTTCCCTTTGTAAAAGATAGCTTATATATACCTAAGCCACTTCTGAAATTAGAAAAAAAATCCGAAAGTGACCCTAGTCTAAAAAAAGAGTATAAGAAGTTAAACTATATAGATGTAAACAAACTAGATGATTATTTATCCGGAAAATTGGATATAAAAGCTGAAAAGACAAAATTTTCTTTAGGTGAAAAAATCACTCGTGATAGGGTGAATTTATACGGTGAGGAATCATTGCCTTATAGAGTGGGAACATTTAATTTTTATAAAGGTTCTGGTTTATATGTATGTGTCGGGTATACTGAGACGAATAAAGATTTGATTTATAAAATTGTAAAAAGTTTGTCCTATACAGGAATAGGTGGTAAAATTTCTTCTGGATTGGGAAAGTTTGATTTAGAGGTGGTGGATGTACCTGATACATTTATGAAACGTCTTGAAAAACAGTATAAAACATACATGACTTTATCAGCTAGTATGGCGAAAGATGAAGAAGTGGAAACAGCTTTAAAAAATGCGTCCTATCTTGTTTTTAAAAGAAGTGGTTTTATATATTCTCCTGTACAGATAAAGCAACTTGTAAAAAAGAAAGATTTTTATGCTTTTAAATCTGGTTCATGCTTTGAAAATAAATTTTGTGGCGATATTTTTGACGTGTCGGAAAATCTACCTCATCCTGTTTATAGATATGCAAAACCTTTGTTTATGGGGGTGGTATAATGCAGAGTAAAATAAAAAACTATGAGTTAACTGTTACAACGATTTCACCTTTGCACGTGGGTTCAGGTGATAGAATAAATAAAAAAGAATATATTTATCAAAAAAATGAAAACAAGGCATATATACCAGACTTGAAAAATATGTTTTCAGGTTTGAAAAAATTAAATTTACTTAGAGAATATGAAAAATATCTTTTGGGAAATGGCGGAGATCTGTTTTTTTGGTTGGATAAAGAGCTTAAAATAAAAAAAGAGACTTATTTACCTTGGATGGATTATAGTATAGACTGTGGTGATGCTATTTTTGAAGATAGATCAAAAAAAGAAATAGTTACGTTTATAAAAGATGCCTTTGATGAACCATATATACCTGGAAGTACGTTAAAGGGATTTATAAGAACGGCTATTATTTGTAAAATGATTTATGATAAAAAAAGTGAATACCAAAAATATAAAGTTCAATTTCAAAATGCCGAATTTAAAGGACGTAAGTGGTATCTTAAAGAGCAAATGACAAATATTGAATCAGATGTTTTCAACAGGTTAAAAAGAAATGAAAAGAGAAAAAGTGATGCAGTAAATGATATTATGGCAGCTTTGCGTGTTAGTGACAGCGAGCCTTTAAGTACTAAAAACCTTGTTTTGTGTCAAAAGCTAGACATGAATAAAGATGGCATAGACAAACCTTTAAATATAGTCAGAGAATGTATAAAACCAAATGTAGATATAAAGTTTACTTTAACTATAGATACTACTTTGATCGACATTAAACCCGATTATATTTTAAAAGCTGTAAAGCTTTTTTATACTTATTATGTTGGATTGTTT
>JAEXNS010000018.1 GCA_023439605.1 Bacillota bacterium
AACAGAAACATGTATTATGCTTCTGTACTTGGAGTTGATTTAGGAATGTTTTACAAAAGAAGAGATTATTCTAGAATTGTAAATGGTAGAAACCCAATAGTTGCACATGAATACCTAGGAAATTCAGTAGAAGGAAAAGATATTTTTATAGCCGATGACATTATTTCTTCTGGGGAGTCTGTTTTAGACATAGCTTATGAATTAAAGAAAAAGAAAGCTAGAAAAATTTATGCATATGCTACATATGCGATATTTACCAACGGATTAGAGAAGTTTGACAAAGCTTATGAAGATGGTATAATTGCTGGGGTACTTGGAACTAATCTCACATACAGAACAAACGATTTATTAAAAAGAGAATGGTTCCACGAAGTAGATGTTTCAAAATATATTGCTTACTTTATTTCTGCAATAAATCATGACGTTTCTATTGGAAAAGTAATTGACCCACATGAAAAAATACACCAGTTACTAAAAAAACAAGATAATAAATAATTTAAATTAAATATATCCGCTATTCTCACTTTTTAGTAGAATAGCGGATATTTGTGTAAGTTATTTTTAAAAATCAAAAATTTTAAACAAATCATTAAAAAAATATAAAAAAACAATACTAGACCCTATAACAAAAAACAAGGATATATATAGAACAAATTTGCTAGTAATCATACCATTAACTTTAAGTTCATTTTTTATACTTTTCATTCTTGCTTTATCTTTTGATTTTTTTGCATCTTTTAGTTCTTGTAATAATCTTTGTTTGAGTTTAACAAAAGCAGGTAGTTCTATAACATCATTTCGACCATATGGTATGGTTTTTTGAACTATTTCCCATAATATAACCTTTTTAGAATCAAATCTGTATTCACGACCAACTTTATAATAAGGAAGATTACGACTTAAAAAATCTTTGTAAATCTTAGAACTACTAACACCATATCTAATTACTAAGTCATTTATAAGCCATTCATCACTAGATTCATTAACAATGTTCATTGAACCTTCATTTAATAAAAACTCATCCAAATATTTCGTTATATTTAAATGAGTTGTAATTTCAGATAATATCTCACCATTAATTAACAAAATATTATTAGAACTTGATAAATTTTTTGCCTGCTGAGTAAATAGAGAATTAGTAATCACTATTCCATAGTTAGCTTGATAATAACTTAATGATCCAATAACTTCTTGAATAGCCTTAACTCCTACATTTTTTGAATAATATTTACATTGTATAACAAAACGATGATTATTATATTCAAAAACCAAATCAGCACCATAATCATTGGTAGTTGGCGTGTCATAAACTAAAATATTATTTTGTAGAAATAATTTTTTTATATACACTTCAAATTCTCTTCCAGTAGACACGTTTAATATATTCACGCTATTTCACCTTTCAATAAAAAAATTATAAAATCACAAATCATTGTCACAAAAGAACTAATCTCAAATTTACATTTAAAAACAAAAGTTATTTCACACCATTTTTATGTAATTTATCAATTGTTCCTCCTGTAAATTTGCTATCATATCTACAAACTCCAACAGATTATCATTAACAGCATATTCTTCAAGTGCATTATAATATTTAAGTCTATCTTTTTTGTCAATTGAAATAGGAAGAAATCCACTTTTCATAAGCTGATAATTCATAATCAACCTTGATGTTCTTCCATTACCATCTACAAATGGATGTATTTTAACAAACTCCGCATGAGTAAAAGCCGCCAGTTCTATTTCATTTAAATCGGTTTTATAATTCAAATCACTATAAAACATTTTTATTTGTTTGTACATTTCATGTGGTGTTGGTGGCATATGTTCTGAACCTGAAATGTAAACATCAACATTTCTATAAATTCCGCCTATTATAATATTTTCCATTATAATAGCATGAATGTTTTTTATAATTGTCTCATTGAGATTTTCTTCTTTTTCTATACATTGAATAACATATTCAAAAGCTTTTTCATGATTTATAACTTCATAAATTTCACGCATTGACTTTCCACCTACAGAAACCTTATCTTCTAAAATCAACTTAGTTTCCATAAGAGTAAGGGTGTTCCCCTCAATAGCCGTTGAGTTATGTGTAAATACTAACGAAAACGCCTTTTGGTAGCTTTCTATAGTTTCTTTTGAAATCAATGATTTTTTTTCATGATATAATTTTTTTAAATCCAGCAATTTATTATAATCCACAAAAACACCTTCCTTTAATCGCTATTATATCATAAATCAAATTTCAAATCAATGCCTGTTTTTGATTTGTTATTTTAATGATTTATAGACCTAATTACATAAAGAAAATTAATGCATATATAAATACTCCATTTGTAAAAGTGTTAACAGGTGTTCGCCGATGTGGTAAATCCACCATATTAAAAATGATTATTGAAGATCTTATTAATAAAGGCATATCCCAAGATAGAATATTAAGCTATCGTTTCGATTCCATGGAATATGAAGATATTACTGCCAAAGAACTTTTTAATGATATAAAATCAAAACTTCATGAAAATGAGACTACTTATATATTTCTTGACGAAATACAAAAAATTAAATCTTGGGAAAAAGTTGTAAATTCACTTATGGCTGACTATAACACAGATATATACGTTACTGGTTCAAATTCAAGAATGATGTCGTCAGAAATATCAACATACTTAACAGGTAGATATGTATCTTTTGGAATTTTTCCCTTGTCATTTGATGAATATCTTACCTTTAAAAAGGAATATACAACAGTTGAAAATATACATATTGAATTTGCAAATTATATTCGTCTTGGTGGTTTCCCTGCTATTCACACTAGACAATATTCACAAGATGAAGTTTATACAATAGTTCGTGATATCTACAACTCAACTATTTTTACAGATATAGTAAAACACAACCAAATACGAAAGATTGATCAACTTGAACGAATTGTAAAATTTGTATTCAACAACGTTGGACAGAATTTACATACAAGTGACTTTGGAAATCAATTCCGACAGAACAGAAAAACGTGAATATGAACGTCTACTAGAAATTCCAGACAATTATCAAAAGTATGTTTTGCGTACTGATGAGTTTGCAAACGGTACTTACAAAGGGATAAAGACAATGCATATAGCTGATTTTCTACTAAGTAGGGATTATTGATAGGGTGGTAGATAAATTAATAAAAAAGATGTAATAATCCGTTTAAAAACAGGTAATTACATCTTTAATATTTTTTAATTTAAAACTCTATCCCTTTTCGTGCCTTAATTCCCTTTTCAAATGGATGTTTAAACGCTTTTATTTCGCTTACATAATCCGCTACCGCAATAAATTCTTCCGCTGGATTTCTTCCTGTAAGTATTAATTCTAAATTTTCCGGCTTATTAAAAACAATTTCTTTTGCAAGATTTTTATCTATTAAATCATACTGATACGCCGCATTAAACTCATCAATAATCAACATATCTATGTTGTTTACGAATATATCATTTAATGCCCTTTTTAATATTTCATCATGATTTTGCTTTATAATGTTTTTCTCCTGTTCAGACATACAAAAGGTAAAACCACAGTCTTTTGTGCATCTATCGATACTTATATTTTCTACCCTTTTTAAAATTTCTAGTTCTGATGTTTCGTTGCCTTTTAACAACTGAATGAAACGAACTTTCATCCCACTACCCGCCGCCCTTATCGCCAAGCCAATTGAAGCGGTTGTCTTTCCTTTACCATCTCCACAATATATATGAATTAAACCCATTTTTATTCTCCTTAAAATATTGATACAAAATATAGAATTAAAATAATTATAATACATATTTTCAATCGATTCAAGCTAATTTAATCTTTTTCACTAATTAAAATTACATAGCGTTACTATTACAGTTGCTAAAATTAAAATTTACAATTTTTAGAGTTTATACTCTACGGATTCGAAAATTGTTTTAACCTGCTTTGCAGGTTTAGGGATTTTCTATCGCCAAATCCCTACGCTCAATGTCGTCAACTTAAGCAAATTGCAGTGGCAATTTATGAGGCTCCGCCTCAAACTCCGCTTCTTTTTCTATCGCAAAAAGAAGCAAAAAAGCTCTTAAAGCATAAAGGTTTCGCTTTCTGCGGAAAGCGACCAATGGCGTTGCCCTTTGGAAACCTACGATTTTTTGAAAAAAATCGAGTAAAACTTTAATTTTTCTCTTAATTTGACAACATTGGGTGTTACCCTTTGAAAACCTGTGATTTTTGAAAAAATAGAGTAAATTTTCGATTTTTTAAATAGAAAACCAGCCAAATAAAACAACTTGGCTGGTTTTTGGCTACTTGAATAATGCAATAAATCGGTCTACAAATGTTTCTTTTTTATCTTCAATTATTATTTCTTCTTTTTTTGGCTCTTCTTTTATTTTTATAGGTTCAGTTTTTAAAACAAATTGGACTAGAGTTGTATTTTTATTTTTTTCTGAAGTATAAGATTTAACTGTAAAATCTGAAGAACTATAATCTTCTAACATAGAATCTATTTCTTGTTGTGCCTTTTCTGGTAAATCCTCAACATTTGAATTTAATTCGTTTGTTCCTTTACTTAATTCAGTTAAACCTTTATTTATTTCATCTACTCCATTTAAGTAGTCTACAACACCTTGGTCAAATTTTGTATAGCCATCTGAAATAGTAGAAACACCTTTTATATATTCATTTAAACCTTTGTTAAATGAAGTGTAATTATCAGATAATTCCTTCAAACCATATGCCAATTGTTGCAACTGTTCTATTTGGTTGTTGTTTTGCATGTCATTTAGTGAAGTTTCAAGATTATTTGCCATTTGCTCTAACGCTCCTGCCATAGTACTTACATTTACATTTATATTCTCTAAAGTGGGTGAAATTGAAGCAAAAGCAGGTTTAACTTGATTATATGTGTTTTTTACTTCTTGACTCTTTACGTGAGAAGCATATAACTTATTTAACATTGCTTGCTGTTCTGGTGTTACATCTTTAAAAAGAGCAGACAACTGTTCTTTTGATATATTTTCATCTGAAATAGTACCTACTGTATAATTCAATCCATTGTATGCATCACCAAATCCTGATTTTAATTTGTTTAAACCTGATGCAACTCCATTTAATCCATAGGATAAGTCTTTTAATGCTGAAGTCAATTGTGTAAATTGACTTAAATCCATATTCACATTATCTACATTCAAAGATGAAGATATCTTTTTTAGTGCATTTTCAATTTCATTTGAACCATAAACTACTTTTGAGGAGTTTGTTTTAAGATCAGATAATCCTTTTTTAAACTCTGAAGATCCTTTTTTTAATTCACCAGAACCAGAAGATAATTTAGCAGTACCTTCAGATATTTTCAGTAATCCCTCGTTTAATTTTGAAACAGCATCTGATAACAAACTAAAGTCATTTATCATATCCTCTGTACTTGGAATATCAAAATTTGCTGAAAAAGGTACTGCGGAAATTTGGATACCATCCATTTCAAAATCCTTTGCATCCCCTGTAATAGAAAACTCTCCATCTTTTTTAGGCATAACTGTAAATGTAATCATTTTATTATTTCCAGCTTCTGCAATAGTTGCATCTTTTGATATGATATTTTTGAAATTTTGTGCATTTAAAGAAACTGATATTTGCAACAAATAATTATTATAAAAAACGCTATCAACAGCCTTGTTTTGTTTTGTTTTTATTGAAATAGTTACTTTTCCTGTTTCCCCAGCCATTTTATCAATAGATATTTTTTCATCGTTTAAAAAATATTCCACCTCAAAAAACCATGGGAGTTCTGTTTTGTTTGTATTGCCTTGATAATAATAGCTTCCTTTAGGTGCATAAAATGAAATCATTCCCTCTTTTTGCTCAAGTTCAATACTTTCTGTCAAATTAACTAAAGAAGAATAGTTCCCATAATCATCAACCAAACCCTCTTTTTCAATATCAAAATGATTTACAACATGGGCAGAATCAAATTTTCCATCCCCTGTTAGTTTGCCGTATATAACTTCACTTTTTTCTTTTATCTTTGCAGGTTCATTTTTATTTTGTACATTTTCTGAGTTCACATTATTAAGATCTTTTTCAGCCCCTACAAAATTATTTACATTTGCAAAAACCATTGTCAACGCTAAGCAAAATGCTATTGTTTTTTTTATTTTCATAAATTAACCTCTCTATAAAAAATTGGATTTTAATGTCGTTTTTGAAATAGTTTCATCAAAGAAGGTAAGCATTGTAGGAAGTGCACATACTACCATAATAAAGGATAAAATAGTTCCCCTCCCCAAAAGCAAACCTATACTTGCAGAAGCAGCATTTGAAGATGTAAAGTATAGAGCAAACCCAGATATTGTTAAAGTTAAAGCAGAAACTAAAATAGATTTAAAAGATGAACCCATCGCTTCATATATTGATTCTTTTTTGTTTTTTGTTTTTCTATTTTTTATATAATTATCTGTTAGTAAAATTGCATAGTCAACTGTTGCACCAAGTTGAACAGTACATAAAATAAGATATCCTATAAAATTAATTGAACTTCCGCTAAAGTAGGTAAAAGATAAGTTTAACCATATGGAAAATTCAATAGTTATAAGTAAAATGATAGGAAGTGATAAAGATTTAAACGATAATAAGAGCACCATAAATATAGCCACTATAGCAATTATATTTACAAAAGTGTTATCCTTTGCTACAACATCTCTCATATCATATAGTGTAGCACTTTGTCCTAATAAATAAGCTTCTTCACCATAATAATCAGCGGAGATTTCTTTTATTTTACTTATTGTATCAAAGGCAATATCCCCTTCTTCTTTTGTGCTTGCATATATTATAATTCTTGAATAATTTTCAGAATAAAATTGATTTATTATTTCTTCATCTAAAAATTCTTTTGGTATAACTGTTCCTACCATAGTAGCATATGAAGTAACATTTGTAATATGATTTAAGTTTTTGATTTCGTTTGCCATCTCTAGTTCTTTGACTATATTACCTTTGGGAACAAGTAAAACGTTTATAGTGGATTTACCAAATTCTTTATCAATTGCTTTTCGTCCTCTTGCCGCATCACTATCTGTAATAGCTTCTGCTGATCCATATACAAATCCTGTTTTAGATTGTGCAAGGTAGCTAGGTGCTATAAATATAAATACAAAAATCAAAACCGGAATTCCTATTTTAGATAAAATCTTATGTATATTTTCAAATTCAGGAGTAAAATTTCTATGTGTTGTTTTATCTATAAATTTATAAAAACTAAGTGTAATGGTTGGTAGAAATACTACTGTAGTTATAAAGCTAAAAATTATTCCTTTTGCCAAGTTCAACCCTAAATCCGCACCTATTTCAAACTTCATAAACATAAGTGCAATAAATCCAAACAAAGTAGTAAGTGCACTAGATGAAACCGTTAAAATAGATGATTTTACAGCTTTACGCATCGCAACACCTACATCCGGATAAATTTTACGATTATCCGCAAAACTGTGTAGTAAAAATATTGCATAATCTAGTGAAACTGCCATTTGTAAAATTGGACTTATAGAAGCAGTCATAAAAGATATTTGTCCTAAGAAAATGTTTGTACCCATATTTAATATAATAGATACACCAATAGTCATTATAAAAAGTATTGGTTCCGCCCATGATTTAGTAAATAAAAACAATATAAGTAATATTGCTGGAATAAGTATTAAAAATGCACCTGCAACTTCAGAACCAGTTCCTTCTTGTGCTGAAACCAAATCTGGAGCTTCCCCTGAATAAAAATTTTCCGCTCCTATAACTTCTCTTATAGATGCACACGCCTCTTTTTCTTTACCTTTTTCTACCGTTACAGAAAATAATGCATTTTTATTTTTATAAAATCCTTCAACTGAACTTTTATCATGGAGTTCTAAAGGTACTTTTATATCCACAACATCATCTAACCATAAAACACCTGATACATAGTCTAAATCAAGAAGCTTTTTCTTGTATTCCATCGCTTCCATAAGAGAAACATCTTTTATCATAACGTTTGTGTTTGGTATGGATGCTGTAAATTCCTCATTCATTATTTTTAAAGCCTGTGTAGAAGGGGCATTTTCCGGCAAATAATCTACCATGTTGAAGTTTTTTGTTACAAAAAGCTGTAAAACAGAACATATTATAGTTGCCATAATAAAAATAACAATAATGGTTTTTTTCTTTTCAACAATTATTTTAGCTATCTTATCCATTAAGTCCTCCATTTTTCAATCAATGAGTTACTATTCCTCCATGTATAAGTCAGAAATATTTTCCCGAAGGTCCAGGGCGATCGGAAAGCCTGGTCGACTCCGCAGAGTCGAAACCCCTACAAAATTGTAAACTTTAACTTTAGCTGCTGAATAGTAATATAAATGATTGTATTTTGTTTATATATATATTATAATAAACATAGTGTAGTTTTTCAACCATCATTGTTGTTTAAAAAGATACATATCCAACATTTTTATATTTTGTGTTGGATATTTCATAATATTTTTAGGGGGTTTTAATTTTGAATAATAAGAAAATTGACAGAAGAGTAAAAATGACTACTATGATTTTACAAAATACGCTTATAGATTGTTTAAAAGAAAATCATATTTCAAAAATATCTGTAAAAATGCTTTGTGAAAAATCCGATATAAACAGAAGTACTTTTTATTCACATTTTGAAAATCAATATAAGTTGTTAGAATATATTTATAAAGACTGTATAGCAAATATTAAGAAATATATGCAAAATCAAGATTTAAAGGATAAGAAAAGTATTTCATACAAAACTCTATACCGCATACTTGAATATATAAAACAAAACTCATCCCTTTTTAAGTCTTTATTAAGTAATAACTGTGATATAGATATACAAAATGAAATTTTTTATGAATTTTTAGATTATCAAAATTATAATAATATAGATGATAAAACAAAAGACTATCTAACTTCTTTTGGAATGTCCGGTTGTATAAGCGTAATTCAAAAATGGCTGAAAGACGACATGAGCGAGTCAACAGAAAAAATATCAGGTATACTTATACATGCACTAGACAAAGGGGTAAGAAATAACGATTATAGATTTTAGTTATAGCTATTTAGAAAATTAAAATACACTTAATTTATTATTGTTCAAAATATTATATCCATAAAATATAGGCTTTAATAACTAATATAGTAATAAATCACTGTATAATCAATTAACCCCAAATAAAACACAATGAGAATTATTCCCCCAGTTGCATTTACTATGAAAATTTTCAAATCAAAAAATTTTAAATTTTTTTTAAAAAAGTATTGACTTTTTATTTTGAGTGTAGTATAATTATAAAGTCGCTTGAGGACAAGCACAAAAACTTAATAAGCCGCTGTGGTGGAATCGGCAGACACCAGGGACTTAAAATCCCTCGGAGTAACATCCGTACCGGTTCAAGTCCGGTCAGCGGCACTGTCAAAAAACACATTCATGTTATGCATGAATGTGTTTTTTTAAATCGAATAAACTTTTTGATGTAGTATAATAAAACTTGACACTTCATACTCAAAAAAATATAATAAGAAAAAGGAGTGTTGAGAAATGGCAGAAGCAAAAAATTATGATAAGAGCTACAAAGAGCAAGCGATAAAGCTTGCGAAAGAAATCGGAAATAAGAAAGCAAGCAACGAGCTAGGAGTGCCGTATAGCACATTGTATGGATGGATAACGGCTGCAAAAAATGGTGAGCTCGACGTTGATGAAAGAACACCAGAAAATGCAATGAGCCTTGCTGAAGAGGTCAGGAAGCTGCGTAAAGAAATCAAAGAGTTTGAGAAGGAAAATAAG
>JAEXNS010000376.1 GCA_023439605.1 Bacillota bacterium
GGATAGGTTTTTATTATTACAACATACCATAAAATTCATGATTAAAAAAATAGAAACGAGTAAAAAAAGTATTTTTTTCAATTAAATTCATCCTTCTTATTATCTAAATTAATTCTATTTCTATATTTTGTAGGTGTGCATCCTTTTGAATTTACAAATCGGTCTACAAAATAATCAAAGTTATTATATCCCACTTGTTGAGCAATAAAATAAACTTTTTTGTCTGTTTTAGTTAAAAACTCACAGGCTTTTTCAATTCTATAATTATTTAAATAATCCTTAAATGAACACCCAAAATTTTTTTTGAATAATTGTCCTAAATAAGCACTATTTATGTAGTATTTTTCACTTAAATTTTTTAGGCTAAGATTTAAAGAATAATTTTCAAAAATTTCATTTTCAATTATAGATAAAATATTTTTATTAGTTAAAATACTAGGCTCATTTATTTCGATTTCTTTTTTTACATTTTGTGCTGTTATTTTTTTTTCTTTTTGTATATTTTTTGATATGTTTTGTAGTACATTTAATAATTCTTCTTTTTCAACAGGTTTTAAAATATAATCTGCACATTGGTTTCTTATAGCTTTTTTTACATATTCATATTCGAAATAACCACTTAAAAAAACAAAAGGAGTACTAGAGATTTCATTTTCTCTTATATGTTCTAACAATTCAATTCCATTCATTTCAGGCATTTTTATATCGCAAATTATTAAATCAAAATGGTTATTTTTAATCAATTCTAAAGCCTCCTTACCGTCTGATGCTTCAGATTTTATTATAAACCCTTCTTTTTCCCAATCTATTAAAATAGACAAACCTTTTCGTATAAACGGCTCATCATCTATAAGTAAAACATTATACATAGTTATGAGACCTCCATCATTCTATATCTATTAATGCAATAGTTAAATTTATTTTAGTTCCTTTATTTAATTCACTAGTTATATTAAATTTTATATTATCTTTAAAATATGTTTTTAATCTTATAAATGCATTAATTATTCCAATTGAATTTGATTTATCTAACATCAAAATATTTGCATTTTCAACTTGTTTAATTAGATCACTAAGCTTATTTTTATCCATTCCTTTACCGGTATCTTCTATAACGATTTCCATATTATCTTGAACAATAGAAATGTCAATTACTATACTTCCTTTTTTACTAGTATGTTCTATTCCATGTATACAAGAATTTTCCACGAATGTAACAAGAGTTATTTTAGGAATGTTTATTTCAAGACATTTTTCACATACGTTAATATGGAAAGATAACTTTTCGTCAAATCTATATTTTTGTATTTCAAGATATGCTTTTACATATTTTATTTCTTCTTCAATTGTAATTATATCATTGCCCCAATAAATAGATTGTCTAATTAAAATAGCCAACTTTGCTATTATTTCGGATGTTTCTTTTTCGTTTTTTATTAAGCTTCTCATGCGAATGCTTTCAAGTGAGTTAAACATAAAATGTGGATTTATTTGTGATTGTAATGCAAGAAGTTCTGCTTGTTTTTTTGCGAGAATGAGTTCTTGTTTTGCTAATTTATTTACATATACCACATGAATAAGTGTATCTATTTTTTTAACTGTTAGATTATAGTTATTTATTAAATTACCTATTTCATCATTACTAGAGCTCATATCTATTTGCTTGAAATTTTCGGTGTTTATTTCATTTAAATGGCTATTTAATATAAGCAATCTTTCAGTTATTGATTTATTTATCATATACATAAAAAATACAGGAACAAACAAATCTGCACAAAATAAAATTATAATCAATGCTATATTATCAATTATAATTTGGATGGAATTTAATTTATATGGCATGATGTATATATCCCACGTCTGACCATAAAATGATAAAGGTTTATTTATTATAAAATTATCAAAGTTTATATTTGATTTAGCAACAAAATCGCTAGCGGTGTAGCTTTCTTCATCATTTGAAAGAATTATTTTATCAGAATTACATATATATATTTTATTTTCATAGTTTGAATTGATTATGTCTTGAAGTATTAAAGGATAATTTAAATCCAACTTGACCAGTTTTACATGTTCTTTATTGTAGTAATCTAGCTTATGAATTACTGAAATAGTTCTGACATCTGCTATTTGGTTATATATTCTTTTATTTATATCATAATAACTATATAAATACAGATTTCTATTGGAATTTAAATATGATATATACCATTGTTCATTTTCTATGGAATTAATATCTGCAAGTTTACCGCCTGTTACCAAGGATGAATTGTTTGAATAAAAAATATAGTTACTTATATATTGTCCATAGTCGTTATCTAGTATTTTATTTTTTATTAATTGCATATATTCATTATAAAAATCTATATTATTTGCAAAGCTTTTATCTAAAAAGTCGTTTAAAATTTTGTTTGTATACATTTTTATTGTTATAGAAAGAGCGTCATCTATAGTATTAGAAATTTTATAGTGTATAGCGTCAGCAGTATTTTCAGCAATTTTATAAGACTGTTTTTTTTCGGAGTCTATTACGATATATATAATAATAAAATTGGAAACGGAAAGTGGTATTAAAATACAAAAAATATATATAAGAAGGAATTTTGTTTTTAATTTTTGATTATTAAAAATAGATATCAAATTTTTTCTAAACATTTTATAGCGTCCTTTTATTAAAATAGTTATATACTATAATTATTTTCTTAGATTTTTGTTTATTTTATACATTAATTATAAAAAAATTTTTCAAATAAGTCAAGCTTTAATGAGTTAAATAAAAAAAGCTAGATATTTTTTGCTGTTTTTTTTTGAAAAATTTATTGATTAAAAGATTGACAATTATAAAACAAAAATGATATAATAATATTGTTTAGGTTAAAAATTATTAAGTTGATTTTTTACAATAATATTTAAAATTGAAAGGAAAATAATTATAATGAATTATGCAGAAGAATCGTTAAAAAAGCACTATGAATGGAAAGGTAAAATCGAGGTAATATGTAGAGCTCCACTAGACACAAGAGAAGATCTTTCTTTAGCATATACTCCAGGAGTAGCAGAACCATGTCTCGAAATACAAAAAGATATAGATAAAAGCTATGACTTAACTAGACGTTCAAACTTAGTAGCAGTAGTAACTGATGGAACAGCAGTATTAGGTTTGGGAGATATAGGCCCAGAAGCTGGTATGCCTGTTATGGAAGGAAAATGTGCATTATTTAAAGCTTTTGGTGATGTAGATGCAATACCACTTTGTATTCGCTCAAAAAGTGTAGAAGATATAGTAAACACAGTAAGATTATTAGCTGGAAGTTTTGGCGGAATAAACTTAGAAGATATTTCTGCACCAAGATGTTTTGAAATAGAAAGACAATTAAAAGAATGTTGCGATATTCCTATTTTCCATGATGATCAACATGGAACAGCAATAGTAACTCTTGCTGCAATGATAAATGCTTTAAAATTAACAAATAAAAAACTAGAAGACGTAAGAGTTGTAACAAGTGGGGCAGGTGCAGCAGGTATAGCAATTATTCGTTTACTTATAGCTATGGGACTAAATGACGTGGTTTTATGTGACAGAGTAGGAGCAATATATAAAGGTAGAGATGGTTTAAATTCTGAAAAAATTGAAATGGCGGAAATAACTAATAAAGAAATGAGAAAAGGAACATTGGCAGATGTGTTAAAAGGAGCAGATGTATTTATAGGTGTTTCTGCACCAGGATGTGTAACACAAGATATGGTTAGAAGTATGGCACCAAATCCAATTATATTCCCAATGTCAAACCCTACCCCAGAAATAATGCCAGATTTAGCAAAAGAAGCAGGTGCAGCAGTAGTAGGAACTGGTAGAAGTGATTTCCCAAATCAAATCAATAATGTTTTGGCATTTCCAGGAGTGTTCCGTGGTGCTCTTGATGTACGTGCGAGTGATATAAATGATGAAATGAAAATTGCAGCGGCAAGAGCAATAGCATCATTTGTGACAGATGATAAATTATCAGCTGATTATATAATTCCGAGTGCTTTAGATCGTGAAGTTGGAAAAGCAGTTGCAGAAGCCGTATCAAAAGCAGCACGTGAGACTGGTGTAGCTAGAATATAAAAAATAAAAAGTGTGAATTAAATTAGTTCACACTTTTATATTTAATTTTAAGGATTATTAAGGAGGAACTGGATGTCTTTTTCTACTAAAATAAAAAATGAACTAAAAAACACCTTATCTGACATGGATAAAAAGTTTGCTTGTTTATATGGAATAATCCTTTTATCAAAAAAAATTAATGACAATGAAATTTCATTTCAAACAGAAAGTGATGTAGTAGCAAAATTATTTCCTGAGTTAGTAAGTCAAATATTTAAGAATAGAATTCACTTTGAACACGTATCTAGGCAAAAGAAAAATGGTGTAAATATAAATTGCTTTACACTAAAAAAAGTTGATGAAATAGAAATGATTTTGAAAACTTTTAAAATAGAACCTGAAAATTTACAGGTAGATATCTCAAACATAGACAATAATAATCTAGGTATTTTTATTGCGGGAGTTTTTCTTGTATCTGGAAGTTGTACTGACCCAAATAAAGAATATCATTTAGAATTTGTGTTTTCAAATGAAAATATTTGCAATGATTTAAATTCTATTTTTAAATCTATAGGAATAAATATAAAAAGTACAATTAGAAAAAAATACAATATTTTATATTTAAAAGAGAGTGAAAATATAGAGGATATTTTAACTTTTATGGGAGCACAATTATCGACACTTGATTTAATAAATATAAAAATACAAAAAGATATGAGAAATAGAGTAAACAGAATTGCAAATTGCGATGTCGCTAATTATGGTAAAACGATTGATGCTGCAATAAAACAAAAACAAGATATAGAATTTATAGATTCGACTATAGGTTTAAAAAACATAACAACAACTCTTAGGGAAATGGCATATTTAAGACTTGAAAATCCTGAAATGAGTTTAAAAGAGTTAGGTGAAAAATTGCAAAAACCAATTGGTAGATCTGGTGTAAACCATAGATTAAAAAATTTGGCAGAATTGGCACAAAAAATACGAAATGGAACATATGAAAAAAGTGATAAAAGGTAATAAAAATGAAAAATACTAAATTTGTACATCTTCATCTACACAGTGAATATAGTCTTCTAGATGGTGCTTGTAGAATAAAAAATATAATATCTAGAGCTAAGGAACTAGAACAAGAAGCCGTTGCAATAACAGATCATGGTGCTATGTATGGTGTTATAGATTTTTATAACGAAGCAAAAAAAAATGGAATAAAACCAATTATAGGTTGCGAAATGTATGTTGCACCTAGAACACGACATGATAAAATATTTAAATTAGATAGTTCGCCATTTCATTTAATTTTGCTTTGTGAAAATAATAAAGGCTATGAAAATCTGATAAAGTTGGTTTCACTTTCTTTTTTGGAGGGGTTTTATAACAAACCAAGAGTTGATATAGAACTTTTGAAAAAGTATAATGAAGGCCTTATTTGCATGTCAGCTTGTATTTCAGGTGAAGTGGCTAGACTGTTAAATAATAATGAATATGAAAATGCAAAAAAAACAGTGGAACTTTATTTATCAATATTTGGACGTGATAATTATTTTATTGAAGTTCAAAATCATGGGATAGATGAGGAAATAAAAATAATCAATTCACTTTATAGACTTTCCATGGAAACAGGTGTTGGTTTAGTTGCGACAAATGATGCACATTATATAGCAAAAGAAGATTATAAAATGCAACATGTTCTTATGTGTATTCAAACAAATGCAAAAGTAAATGACCCCAATAGCATGCACTTTTCAACAAATGAATTTTATATGAAATCATATGATGAAATGTTTGAACTATTCAAAAATAGAGAAGAAGCTTTATCAAACACAGTTAAAATAGCTCAGAGGTGCAACGTAGAATTTGAATTTGGAAAATTAAAATTGCCTGAATTTAAAATTGCAAATGTAAATGATAATGTTAAATTTTTTGAAGATTTATGTCATGATGGAATGTATAAATACTATAGTAAAAATCCTCCGGATCTTGTAAAGGAGAGAATGAATTACGAAATAACAACTATTAAAAGCATGGGTTATGTAGATTATTTTCTAATAGTTTGGGATTTTATAAAGTACGCCCGAGATAACGAAATTCCAGTTGGACCGGGACGAGGTTCTGGTGCAGGTAGTTTATGTGCTTAT
>JAEXNS010000130.1 GCA_023439605.1 Bacillota bacterium
GGTCCAGGGCGATCGGAAAGCCCTGTCGACTCCGCAGAGTCGAAACCTCTACAAATTAGCAAACTCTAAATTAACCACTGAATAATAATGATTTACTTAAAGAATGGATTAGAAACTTTCTGCTTTAATAACCGCATCTTCGAGCGTCATTCCACAAAAATCTTGAGCACCAAATAATCTGCCACTTTTTTTATCATCTACAAAAGCACCTACAAGTATTCCTGGTATAGAACTTTCTGGTGAATTTGGTGCATTTGGCCCACCTAGATCAGTTCTGCACCAACCTGGATCAGCCAGATTCATCATTACATTTGTACCATTTATTACAGTGGCCAAATCTTTTGTATACTTATCAAGTGCAGCTTTACTTGCTGAATAACCAGCTTGTTCAGGCTCATCTTTTATACCGCTGGTTGTATTTATTATTCTTCCAAATCCACGCTCAATCATTTTAGGTAAAAATCTATAGCATATCATAGCTGGTGCTATTGTATTTATCATAAAACTTTCTGTAAAATCTTCAACAGGAGTTTTAAAATACTCTGTTCTATATGCTATCTGAACTGCCGCATCATTAAATATAATATCCACATCTACATTTTTTGATTCTATTTCATCCAGCATTTCGTTTATAGAAGTTACATCTGAAAGTTCAGCTTGTACTTCTAAAACCTCAACACCTTTTGCCTTTGCTAATTTTGCTATTTTTTCAGTATTTTTAATATCTCTGCTATGTAAAATTAGGTTACAGCCCTTTTCAGCCATAAACTCAGCTATTAAATAACCTATCCCCCTACTTGCACCAGTTATAAAAGCCCATTTTCCAGTTACATTTACCATTTAAAATCTCCTTTAATGTTACTATTCTGCCTTATGTATAAGTTAGGGATGTTTTACCGAAGGTCCAGGGCGAACGGAAAGCCCGGTCGACTCCGCAGAGTCGAAACTAGTTAAAACCCCCGCAATTTACCTTTAGCGACTAAATAGTATTTACTATTCAGCCATATGTATAGGATAGAAATGTTTTACCGAAGGTCCAGGGCGAACTGAAAGCCCGGTCGCCTCCGCAGAGTCGAAACTCCTGCAAAACCCCAACCTCTACCTTTATTGACACCTTTTAATTAATTCCGCTGCGTTGTCAAGATGTTTTATAACAGCATCACACCAGTTGTCAAACTCAACATCTTCTACTTGATATTCTTTATTTTTTAAAACATATTCTATAGTTTCCTTAATTCCAATATCAAAACGCTTTGTAGCTACAAAATCAGGTACAAGTTTTTTTAATTTTGTATTATCAAAAACTACAGAATTCGCCTTATCGCCTACTAAACTTCCCATTAAATCATAAGAAGAACATTTTGCCAAAAATTCAGATGATACATAATACGGCCTTAATTCCACACCTAAAACATTTGCAATTGAACTATAAATTTGATTCCATGTCAAAGTTTCATCTGAAGTAATTTGAACAGATTCACCAATTGCATGTATATTCCCCATAATTCCTACAAAAGCTTTTGCAAAATCGCTGTTGTGGGTCATTGTCCATAAAGAAGTACCGTCTCCATGAATGATAACTGGTTTATTTTCCATAATTCTTTTTACAACCTGCCAGCTACCTTTGTTCCCATGTACCCCTAAAGGAATATGTCTTTCATCGTATGTATGACTTGGTCTAACTATAGTTATTGGAAAATTTTCTTCTCTAAGTAACTTCAGTAAATACTCTTCACATTCTATTTTGTCTCTAGAATACTGCCAGTATGGATTTACTAAAGGAGTACCTTCATTTATCCTATAGTCGCTCAACGGCTTTTGATATGCAGAAGCTGAGCTAATAAATATAAACTGCTTTGTCCTATCCTTAAACAGTCTATAGTCTCTTTCTAACTGAGATTTTTTAAATGCAATAAAATCCGCAACAACATCAAATTTTAAATCTTTTATTTTTTCGTAAACATCTTTCTCATCATTTATATCTGCTTTTATATTTATATAGTTTCCAGAAAAAATATCATGTCTATTACCTCTATTTAAAAGATATAATTCATGATTTTCTGCAATAAGCTTTCTGGAAATAGCAGTACTTATAATTCCTGTCCCTCCAATGAATAAAATCCTCAATCTTTCTTCCCCCAATTTAAACAGCTAAATTATATATTTTTTCAACGTCACTACTAGATAAAGAAACAAAACCACCTGTTTTTGCTTCTCCTAAACCTAGATTTTCAACTAGTTTTGGTATATCTGCTGGGTTTGCTCCCAACTCTTTAAAGTTTATAGGCATTCCTATTGAAGATAAAAACTTTTTAAAAGATTCTATTCCTTTTAAAGCTGTATTTTTAGGATTTTCAAAATCCATTTGACACCCCCATACCCTTACAGCAACCTGTGCAAATCTCATTATATCATGGTCTACAACAAACTGCATCCAAGCTGGCATAACAACAGCTAAACCTGCACCATGTGCACAATCATATAAACCTGAAAGTTCATGTTCTATGCCGTGACTATTCCAGTCTTGGCTTCTTCCAACTCCTATAATGTCGTTGTGTGCAACTGTTCCCGCCCACATTATATTTGCTCTTGCTTGATAGTCCTCAGGATTTTTAATAACCTTTGGAACTTCATTTATCATAGTTAACAAGATAGATTCACATAGTCTATCTGTTACATCAACATTTTTTGTATTTGTAAAATATCTTTCAAAAACATGTGCCATTATATCAGCCGCTCCACACGCTGTTTGATATGGTGGCAAAGTCATAGTTAAAGCTGGATTTAAAATTGAAAACTTAGGTCTTAAGCAGTCTGAACCTGTAGAACGTTTTAACATTCCTTCTTCTTTTGTAACAACAGACGCACCAGAACCTTCACTGCCAGCTGCAGCAATAGTCAAAATAGTTCCTATTGGTAAAGCTTTTTCCGGTTCTTTTCCTGTATAAAAATCCCAGAAATCACCCTCATAAACTGCACCTAAAGCTATTCCTTTTGCTGAATCAATAACACTTCCTCCACCTA
>JAEXNS010000214.1 GCA_023439605.1 Bacillota bacterium
TGCAATATTGAGAAGAATAACGACTACAAATGATACTTTAAAAAACATTTTAATTTTTGATAATTTAGAAATAAATATAGATGATTTTATTGTAAAAATAAATGACAAAACTATTGAACTTACAAAAAAAGAAATTGAGATTTTATGGACTCTTGCCAAAAACAAAGAAAAAGTTTTTACGAGAGATAATTTATTAAATAGTTTATGGGGTTATGAATATTTTGGTGATAATAGAACTGTTGATTCCCATATAAAAAGAATTCGCTCAAAAATAGATGAATATCCACATGACAAATGGGAAATTAAAACCGTTTGGGGTATTGGATACAAATTCGAGGTAAAGTAAATGAATAGTATAGCCAAAAAATTAATTTTATATTTTACAATTTCTTTGATTATTTTTTCAACAATAATAGGAATAATATTTATATTTATTTTTAAAAAATATATTCACGAAAAAAATATAAATGATTTGGAAAAAAAAGCTATAAATATAGCAAATTCATTATCAGAAACTGTAAATTACGATTTTAATAAAGGTAAAAAAAACAATGGATATGGTGCATATTTAAAGTTTATTGATGATATAGCAATGTCTGAAGTATGGATAATAAATAAAGATTTAGACTATATTTATAGGGGTCAGAACGAAAAAGAACTCACCTTTTCATCACTTCCAAAAGAGAGTGAATTTATTATAATAGAAGCTTTTCAGGGAAAAACATCACATTGTGAAGATTTTGGTAAATTATTTTCTAAACAAACCATTTCTGTAGGTACTCCTATTTTAGATAATAATAAAAACCCCATTGCAGTTGTCCTACTTCATAAATCATTTGATGATATAAATTTAGCTGTAGAAAATGGTATCACTATATTAGTCATAAGTATTTTTATAGCCTTTATCGTCTCTATTTTTTCTTCTGTAATCCTATCTTTTCATTTTGTTAAACCTATAAAAAAAATTGAACAACATACAAATAAATTAATACATGGTGATTATACTATAAAAACAAATATAAATCAAAAAGATGAAATAGGTAAATTGGCTAAGTCTCTTGATATTCTTTCAGAAAAATTATATGCTGCCTCTGAAGAAACTAAAAAAATTGATAAATTACGTAAAGATTTCATATCAAATATATCACATGAATTAAGAACCCCTGTGACAGTAATCAGGGGTTCTTTAGAAGCTCTTTATGATGGTATTATAGAAGAAAAAGAACAACAAAAAAAATACTATAAGCAAATGCTAAATGAAAGTATCTATCTACAAAGGCTTGTAAATGACCTTTTAGATCTAACAAAATTACAAAATACAGATTTTAAAATAGAAATTGATAGTTTAAATATTAAAAATCTTTTGGAAGATTGTATTCATAGTATTTCACAGATATCTAAAAATAAAAATCTCTCCCTAAATTTTAAATTTGACTCAGATATATTTATCTTTAAAGGAGACTATGGAAGACTTAGACAAATGTTTTTGATAATTTTAGATAATGCTGTGAAGTTTTCTCATGAAAATAATAGTATAGATATTATTTTAAATAACGAAGAAAAATATATATCTATACTAGACTATGGAAAAGGAATAAATAACGACGATTTACCATATATATTTGATAGATTTTATAAAACTAAATCTGAAAATAATAAATCTGGAACCGGACTAGGTTTAGCTATAGCAAAAGAAATAGCAAACAAACATAATATTAAAATAGAAGTTTTAAGCAAAGAAAATGATTTTACAAATTTTAAATTTTTATTTTAATTTTTTTGCACTGGCAAGCATTAATTTTATTCTGTTTTCCTGGTTTACTTTTGTAGCTCCTGGGTCATAATCAATAGCAACTATATTTGCATTTGGAAATGCATTTTTTATAACCCTTGACATTCCTTTTGCTACTATATGATTTGGCAAACAACCAAAAGGTTGTGCACAAATGATGTTTTCTGTTCCACTTCTAGCAAGTGCAGCCATTTCAGCAGGTATAAGCCATCCTTCGCCCATTTTTACACCTTGATGTATATATGTGTCTGCTTCATGCCTTAATTCCTCAAAATCATGCGGTGTTTCAAAAACACCGTGTTTTTTTATAACATTTATCAATTGCTTTTGTTTTGAATAAATAAATTTATAACCCAGCTTAAATGCTAAAATAGATTTACTCATAAAATTATATATTATACCATCATTTACGTTATTTATAGCACAATAAAGTACAAAATCCATAAGAGAGGGAACAACTGGTTCACAGCCTTCCGATATTAAAAATTTTTCTAAGTTGTTATTTGCTAGAGGAGAGTATTTTACATATATTTCTCCAACTATTCCAACTTTAATTTTCTTAACTTCACTTCTCTCAATAGTTTCAAAATCTTCTAGTATTTTATTGTAAATTTTTTTATTTTGAAAAAAACTTCCTTTATCAAAATCATCTTGTAGGATTTTTTCCCATTTTTTTAATTTTTCATCAGTTTTCCCTGCTATAAGTTCATATGGTTTACATTGATTATATAAAAGCATTAACAAATCTCCATATAAAACAGCAAAAATAAATTTTATAAGTGTAACCGTACTTAATTTAAATCCTGAATTTTTTTCAAGACCACTAAAATTCAACGAAATTACAGGAACTTGTGGAAAAGTTTTTTGAAGTGATTTTCTAAGTAAATGTATATAATTTGAAGCTCTGCATCCACCACCTGTTTGACTTAGTAATAAAGCTGTTTTGTTTGGATCATATCTACCACTTTTTAATGCCTCCATAAATTGACCTATAACAAGTAAGGCGGGATAGCATGTATCATTATGTACATTTTTTAATCCTTCTTCTATAACTGTTGAAGTAGAAGTTTGCAACAATTCTAACTTATAACCAGCATTGCGTAATATGCTTATAATAAGATTAAAATGAATAGGCAACATATCAGGTACTAAAATAGTATGTGTTTCTTTCATCGCCTCTGTAAAAACAGGATATTTCGTCAATTTTCTCGCTCCTTTTATTTTTGTTCTCTTTTATTTTTTAATGCTGCTATTAAACTTCTTAATCTAATTTTAGCAGCTCCCAAATTTGTTATCTCATCAATTTTAAGCTGTGTATATAATTTCCCTTTTGATTCTAAAATACTTCTAACTTCGTCTGTAGTTATTGAATCTATACCACATCCAAAAGAAACTAATTGAACTAAATTCATATCTTCCTGTGTAGTAACATACTCTGCAGCTCTATATAGTCTTGAATGATATGTCCACTGATCTAAAACATCTAATTTTAGTTGTTTACCCAAAGAAGCAATCGCATCTTCTGTAATAATAGCCATGTCTAAAGAACTTATAAGCTTATGTATACCATGATTTATTTCCTTATCTATATGATACGGCCTACCAGCAAGAACAATAATTTTCTTATTTAGTTTTCTTGCCTCATATATAATTTCAATTGCTTTTTTTTCAATATCCTTTTTAAATAACTCCATTGATTCAAAAGCCTTTTTTATTGCATTTGATATCTGTGATTTTTTAATATTATATAAAGCAAATTCCTTTTTTAAAGTTTTAATTATGTTTTTTTCTCTATTTAAATCCATATATGGAGATAGAAAATTTTCACTATTTAATTCAGAAATATTTGCTTTCAATAATTCTGGATAATAAGCTACTACAGGACAATTATAATGATTATCCGTATCCTCTTCTTTTAAATTATAGCTCATACAAGGATAAAAAATAAAATCTACTTTTTTTTCTAATAAATTTAAAATATGTCCATGTACTAGTTTTGCTGGATAACAAACCGTATCTGATGGTATTGTGTGTTGCCCTTTATAATAAATATCTCTAGAACTTTCATCAGAAATAACGGTTTCAAAACCTAATTCAGTTAGTAAAGTATGCCAAAAAGGTAACTGCTCATAATAATTTAACACTAAAGGCAATCCAACTTTAGCTAAAGGCTTTTTAGGCTGATTTATTTTATTTACACTTAAAATTTTATTATACTTATAATCAAATAAATTTTCTATATCATTTATTTTCTTTATCCCTGCACCTTTTTCACATCTATTTCCAGATATAAATTTATTTTTGTTATTAAACGTAATAACATTTAAAGCACAATTTGCAGTACATCCTTTACAATGAAGAGATTTTGATGAATAAGATAAGTTTTCTAATTCTTCTCTTGTTATTATACTGGATTTATCCTCTTTTGAATTTTCTTTTGAGTATAATGCTGCACCAAAAGCACCCATCAATCCTGCTATAGATGGTCTGATTACTTTTTTATTTAATTCCATTTCAAAAGAACGTAAAACGGCATCGTTTAAAAATGTGCCTCCTTGTACAACTATATTTTCACCAAGTTCATCTATTGATTTTGCCCTTATAACCTTGTATATAGCATTCTTTATTATAGAAGAAGATAATCCAGCAGAAATATCATTTACAGTAGCACCATCCTTTTGAGCCTGTTTAACGCTACTATTCATAAATACAGTACATCTTGAGCCAAGATCAACTGGATTTTCCGCAAATAATCCTAAATTTGAAAATTCATCTATTTCATAACCTAAAGCTTGAGCAAAAGTTTGAA
The DNA here is from genome assembly GCA_023439605.1 of Bacillota bacterium. Classification (GTDB taxonomy): domain Bacteria; phylum Bacillota; class Clostridia; order Oscillospirales; family Ruminococcaceae; genus JAEXNS01. The sequence continues at coordinate 4,602 of JAEXNS010000214.1, forward strand.
TAAAAGAACCACAACCAGAAGAACATGCTTCATTTAGCATTATATTATCTATTGCGGAATTTTTTATTTTAAAACATTTTATATCCTGCCCACCTATATCAATTATAAAATCAACTTTAGGACAGAAAAAAGCAGCAGCTTTATAGTGAGCAACTGTTTCAACAATTCCAAAATCTATATTTAAAGCTGATTTTATTAAATCTTCACCATATCCTGTAACCGCAGAACCTTTTATAACTAAATCATCATTTTTTATTTCATATAATTCTAATAATTTTTTCTTGATTTTATCCAAAGGTTGACCTTTATTTGAAGAATAATGCTTATATAATAATTTTCCTTCTGGAGTAATTAAAACCATTTTTGTTGTTGTAGATCCTGCATCTATACCTAAATAAGCATCTCCCTTATATTTAGATATATCTTCATATTGTAAATCACATTTTTTATGTCTTTCAATAAACTTTTCATAGCTTTCCTTACTCTTAAATAACTTTTCTGAAACAATTATTTTATCAGTATTTGGTGCATTGTTTAATTTTTCTATAACATCATCAATACTGTAATAATCCTGTATATCTTTCGCATGAATAGCACAACCAACAGCAATAAAAACAGGTGCATTTTCTGGGAAAACAGCTTGTTGATCATCAAGTTTCAAAGTCTTTACAAAAGCACTTCTAAGCCCTTTTTGAAACGATAAAGGACCACCTAAAAATAAAACGTTTCCTTCAATTTTTCTTCCTTGTGCAAGTCCTGAAACTGTTTGATCTACAACTGATTGAAAAATACTCGCAGATATATCTTCTTTTTTTGCCCCTTGATTTAATAATGGTTGGATATCTGATTTTGCAAAAACTCCACATCTTGATGCTATAGGATAAGTTTTTTCTGCTTTTAATGAAAGTTCATCAAGTTTATCTGTTGTTATACCTAGAAGTGTTGCCATTTGATCAATGAAAGCACCCGTTCCACCTGCACAACTTCCATTCATCCTTTGTTCTATACCACCAGTTAAAAAAATTATTTTTGCATCTTCTCCACCTAATTCAATAACAACATCTGTTTTAGGATATAATTTATTTACACCTACAAAAGCCGCATGAACTTCTTGAACAAATGGCAATTTAGCATTATTCGCCAATCCCAAACCAGCTGATCCTGTAATTGATAATTTTACTTTTTTATCTTTATATTTTTCATTTATTAAATTTAATTGATTTATTAAGGTCTCTTTTACTTTTGAATAATGCCTTTCATATTTTGAAAATAAAACATTATTATCAAAGTCTAAAATAACTATTTTTACTGTAGTAGAACCTACATCTATTCCTAAAGAATAAAATTCATTTTTCATATTATTACTATACCTCTCGATTGTTCACCATTTTAAATAAATTTTTTTATTTAAATTTTTTATTATCCATTTCATTATAACACTTTATTTAATTAAATGCTAGATACCATTTTTATTTTCAATAAAAGCTACAAATAAATTATTTTATACTTTACATTTTTTAATAATAATGATATATTTATTATTATGTGATTATAAAAACAATAATAAAAGGGGTTATTTATGATTTATATTTATATTTTTTTACTTATTTTTTTTATTTATTTTTTAATCGAAAACAATTCTTTAAAAATAACAAGATTAAAAATTAAATCAAATATACCTGAAAGCTTAAAATCTTTAAAATTTGTCCATTTGTCTGATTTGCATAAAAAAACATTCGGTAAAAAAAATTTAAGATTAATAAATAAAATAAAAAAATTACAACCTGACTTAATTTTTTTATCTGGTGATATGATAAGTCGTTCAACAAAAAAATTTGAAAATGTTGAATACTTACTTAAATCACTATCAAAAATAGCAACTGTTTATTATTCTCTTGGAAATCATGAAACTGACTTATCACCTGAATATTTAAATAAATTAATCGACATTATTCAACAAAATAAAATAAAGTTGTTGAATAATGAACATGTAACTTTAAAAAAAGATAATCAGATAGTTATGATATATGGCTTAACTTTAACAAATGATTGTTATAAATGTAAAAATAAATATAACCATTTAAATACACCTTCTTTAGAGGATTTAAATAACTATTTAGATAAAAAACAAACTTTCTTCACGATTTTACTTGCACACAATCCTTTATTTTTTGAAATATATGAAAGTTGGAAAGCTGATATTATTTTGTCTGGGCATATGCATGGCGGTATAATAAGATTACCATTTTTAAATGGAGTTTTATCTCCTGAACGCAAATTTTTCCCTAAATACTCAGGTGGAATTTATTCAAAAAATCAAAGTAAAATGATTGTAAATAGGGGATTAGGCAAAATAAGATTATTTAATCCTCCAGAAATTATTTTTTTTACTTTTTACTAAAAATAAGTCTATTCATTAATTCATCAACTTAGTAAAAAAAGTTAAATTTTTACTCGATTTTTTTCAAAAAATCGTAGGTTTCCAAAGGGCAACGCCCTTGGTCGCTTTCCGCAGAAATCGAAACCTTTATGCTTTAAGAGCTTTTTTGCTTCTTTTTTCGATAGAAAAAGAAGCGGAGTTTGAGGCAGAGCCTCATAAATTGCCGAAGCAATTTTCTTAAGTTGACAAAATTGTCTAGTCTCCCTGAACCTTCGGTAAAATTTCTCTACTATATATATATGGCTTAATAATAACCCAAACCCCCTTTGATTATAATTATATAATCAAAGGGGGTTTTTTATTCTGTTATTAGTATGATATTCATATCATCATATTTTGTTATTATTTGAGGATACATATATGCATAATTAAATATTTCCTGAGCAAGTCCTTTTTTTAAAAAATCAACTAATTCTTTTAAAGAGCGAGAATACATTTCTTTGCATAATTTAGAAATAGTTATAACTCTCTCTCCTTTAAAATACATAATTTTAAAAGGAAATATACTACACTCAAATGGTTTTTCGTCACCTAAAAGACATCCTTTGTCAATATCAAGCATTGGACATAGACATAAGCCTTCTTCATTTAAGTCTTCCTTTGTTATTTTAAGTCTATAATAAGTATTTTGAGGCAAAAGTTTTATATCATTTTTTATACTTATCATTTTATCTGCAATTTGAGGAGTTATATAAGGAGTTTCTAAAAGCTCATATCCATCAAAAGAACAGCAAGCTTTACAACTAGAACAAACATCCCTTTTTAAAAATTCCTTTAACATCATATACTCCTCATTTTACATTTAAATTTTTACTATTCAGCAATATGTATAGGTCAAAGATTTTTTACCGAAGTTCCAGTGCGACTGGAAAGCTCGGTCGACTCCGCAGAGTCAAAACTCCTAAAAATTATAAAATTTTACTTTTATTTACTGAATAATAACCTTAATCTTCGTCTTCCAACTCATCTTCCATATCGTCTTCTATAATTTCATCATCTTCAATAATTTCTAAATCTTCTAATTCCTCTAACTCATTTTCAATTTCAGAAGACGAAACATCCTCTTCACCCGTGTCCTCTACAGCTTCTATATCTGCAGAATCATCATGCTCAGCCCTAGTAAAAGCAACAAGTTGATTATCTTCGTTTAATCTCATTACTTTTACACCAGTAGCATATCTTCCCATTACTCTTATATCTTTTGCACGAATACGAATGACTATTCCATCAGAAGAAATTAAAATTATGTCATCTTCCTCATCAATTACCTTAATTCCACAAACATAACCTTTTTCTTCAGAAACTTTATAATTTAAAAGTCCAAAGCCACCTCTGTTTTGTACTCTATATGAGTCTAAACTAGATCTTCTACCTTGACCTCTAGTTGTTACCGTTAATACAGTTGCCCCTTCTCTTACTCTAGCTATAGATACAACTTTATCATTTTCTCTTAATTTCATAATTTTCACACCATGTGCAGAACGAGAGAGAGGTCTTATTTTATTTTCTTCGACTCTAATTGCAGCACCAAGGTGAGTAGCAACTATAATTTGATGATGTCCTTCTGTCATTCTAACTCCTGCTAATTCATCATCTTCATCTAATTTAATGGCAATTAAACCATTTTTTCTTACATTTTTATAAGCAGAAAGATTTGTTCTTTTTATTTTACCGTTTTTAGTAACCATAATCAAATATTTACTTTCATCAAAATCTGAAGTTTTAATCATGGCCTCTATTTTTTCACCATCTTCTAGTGGTAATAAATTAATTGCATTTATTCCTCTTGAACCTTTTGACCCTTCAGGAATTTCATAACATTTTAATTTGTACATTTTACCTTTATTTGATATAAATAATACATTGTCATGAGTAGATGATATAAACATTTCATTTACAAAATCTTCTTCTCTTTGTTTCATACCACTTACACCACGTCCACCACGTTTTTGTGTTTTATAAACATCCACAGGCATACGTTTTATATATCCAATATTTGTATAAGTCACAACACAATCTTCAACTGGAATTAAGTCTTCTATATCAACTTCACCACTTACAGACTCTATAGAAGTTCTTCTTTCGTCATTAAAACGTTTTTTTATTTCACTTAACTCTAGTTTAATTATTTCTTTTATTTTATTTTCATCTGAAAGAATTGCTTCAAGCTCTTCAATTTTTTTCATCAATGATTCTAACTCATCTAAAATTTTCTGTCTTTCCATATTTGACAATTGGTATAATTGCATTCTTGCGATAGCCTCTGCTTGAATATCTGATAAGTTAAATCTTTCTGACAACTTTTCTTTAATATCTTGTAAGTTTTTAGAACTACGACAAATCTTTATAACTTCATCAATATTATCTACTGCAATTACTAACCCTTCTAAAATATGTGCTCTTTCTTTTGCTTTTCTTAAATCATAAAGAGTTCTTTTAGTTATAATTTCTATTTGAAATTTTATATAATGCTCTAATATTTGCTTAATATTTAATAATTTTGGCTCACCATTTACAAGAGCTATCATAATAACTCCAACTGTATCTTGAAGCTGTGTATATGTAAATAATTTATTTAAAACTATGTTTGGAATAGCATCTCTTTTCAATTCTACAACTATTCTCATTCCATTTCTGTCAGATTCATCCCTAAGATAATGAATTCCATCTATTCTTTTTTCCTTAACAAGATTAGCCATATTCTCTATTAATCTAGCTTTATTAACCATATAAGGGATTTCATTTATTATAATACAATTTCTGCCTTTTATTTCTTCTATAGTTGTTCTTCCTCTTAAGGTAATTTTACCTCTACCTGTTGCATAAGCAGCTCTTATTCCTGATTTGCCCATAACAATTCCACCAGTTGGAAAATCTGGGCCTTTTATTAATTCCATCAGCTCCTCAAGAGTACACTCTGAATTTTCTATCAAGTAATTTATACCATTTATCACTTCACCTAAATTATGAGGTGGGATATTTGTTGCCATACCAACAGCTATCCCTGTACATCCATTTACTAAAAGATTTGGAAATCTAGAAGGTAAAACCTCTGGTTCTTTAAGTCTGTCATCATAGTTAGATCTATAATTTATTGTTTCCTTGTTTATATCAGTAAGCATCTCTAAGGATATTTTAGCCATTCTAGCTTCAGTATAACGATAAGCTGCAGGTGGATCACCATCAATACTACCAAAGTTTCCATGACCATCAATAAGTGGATATCTCAATGAAAATTTTTGTGCCATTCTTACCAATGCATCATATACAGAAGCATCACCATGAGGATGATAACGACCCAAAACAGAACCAACTGTATCCGCACATTTTCTGTAAGCCTTATCTGGTGTAAGTCCATTTTCATGTAAAGTGTATAAAATTCTCCTGTGTACAGGTTTTAATCCGTCACGAACATCCGGTAATGCTCTTGAAACTATTACAGACATAGAATAATCTAAAAATGATTTTTTCATTTCTTTTTCTATGTCTACTAATAAAACCTTAGAGTTGTTAGTATACAAATTCATCAAGACCTTCTTTCTTAAATTTATATATTTATAATAAATTTACTGTTTAAATTATTAGAAAAATTTTCTTTTATTAAATTTATTTCATCTGATGAAAAATTCTCTTTTGGAAGTACATAAAACATATTTTTAATTAAATAAATTATAAAATACTCCTTTTTTTCAATAATTTTAACATTATCTATTTTTAAATTTATAATTGTTTTATCTATATTTACATCATTTTCTAAAAAAGATGTATCAAAATTTTCTTTTTTATCTAAATCATCTTCAATTTCAAAAAGAGTTCCAATGCTTAACTTATTTTCATATAATTCAAAAACATAATTATCTTTTTCGATTTCCTTTATTGCTCTTATAAGTTTTTTTCTAGTCTGATAAGGAGTGAACCAAACACCTGCTAATAAAAATATACATATTGCTGCTAAAAAGTAAGATATATTATTATCTGGTACTTTTATTATACTGTAAGTATAATTTGCAATTAATATTAAAAATATTATAGTCATAATTATATTTTTTTTATAAACAAACTTTTTTTGAAAATCTTTAAAGGCATTTTCAAACATACTTAAAGAAATATTATATTCTTTTTTTAATAAAGACTCTTCTAAATTATTAGACATTATTTCCTCCTAAGTGTATAACACCTATACATCTAGATTTTTTACATATCTAGCATTTTTTTCTATAAATTCTCTTCTAGGTGCAACTTTATCTCCCATTAATATTGTAAATGTTTCATCTGCCTTTATTGCGTCTTCCATTTCTACTTTTATCATAGTTCTAGTTTCTGGATTCATAGTAGTTTCCCATAACTGTTCAGCATCCATTTCACCAAGACCTTTATATCTTTGAATATCAACTCTTCCTTTATTTGTATCATCTGATAACTCTTCAATATACTTATCTCTTTCCAAATCATTAAAAGCATATTTGAATTTTTTACCTCTAGAAACTTTATAAAGTGGAGGTTGAGCAATGTATATATTGCCATTTGAAATTAAAGGACGCATAAATCTAAAGAAAAATGTTAATAGAAGGGTTCTTATATGTGAACCATCAACGTCGGCATCGGCCATAATTATTACCTTTCCATATCTTAATTTTTTTATATCAAAATCTTCACCTATACTTGTACCTAACGCAGTAACTACAGGCATCAATTTTTCATTTCCATAAACTTTATCTATTCTTGCTTTTTCTACATTTAACATTTTTCCCCATAAAGCAAGTATAGCTTGATATCTTCTATCTCTTCCTTCTTTTGCCGAACCTCCAGCTGAATCTCCTTCTACTATATAAATTTCTGTATATTCCATATCTCTTTCTGAACAATCAGCAAGTTTTCCTGGAAGTGAAGCACTTTCCAAAGCACTTTTACGCCTTGTAAGTTCTCTAGCTTTTTTAGCTGCTTCTCTAGCACGTTGTGCAGCTAAACTTTTTTCAAAAATCGATTTAGCTATTACTGGATTTTCTTCCAAGAAATTCATAAGTTTTTCTGTTACTAACTTTTCGACAAAAGTTTTTACCTCAGGGTTTCCAAGTCTTCCTTTTGTTTGTCCTTCAAACTCACAATCAGTTAATCTTACAGAAATAATTGCTGTAAGTCCTTCTCTTACGTCATCTCCCAAAAGTTTTTCATTGTCTTTAATTAAATTAAATTTTTTTCCATAATCATTTATTACTTTAGTCAGCGAATTTTTAAACGCAGTTTCATGTGTTCCACCGTCGACTGTATGTATATTATTTGCAAATGATAAGATAACTTCGTTATAGCTGTCATTATATTGAAGTGCAATTTCAGCTTCTGAATCTCCATCTTTACCATTTATAAATATTACTTCTTCTGACAAACTTTCCAAGCCTTTTGTTTTATGAATATGTTCTACAAACTGTCTTATACCACCTTCATAAAATAAATTTTCATTTTGTATATTTTCTTCATCTCTTAAATCTGAAATATTTATCTTAATTCCAGCATTTAAAAAGGCTTGTTCTCTTAATCTTTTAAGTAAAATATCATACTCAAATTCTGTTGTTTCCTCAAATATTTGACTATCTGGTTTAAACATTACAGTAGTTCCTGTTTCTGTTGTTTTTCCTGTTGCTTTTAATGGTTCAGAATAATCTCCTCTATTAAAACGCTGGAAATGTATATTTTCACCATCTTTTACAGTTAACTCTAACCATTCAGATAAAGCATTTACTACTGAAGCACCTACACCATGTAAACCACCAGATACCTTATATCCACCACCACCAAATTTACCACCCGCATGTAAAATAGTGTAAACAACTGTAGCCGCAGAAATTCCTTCAGTAGGGTGAATTCCTGTTGGTATTCCTCTACCATTATCCGATACTCTAATAATATTTTCTGGTAATATTTCCACTTTTATTTCAGAACAATGACCGGCCAATGCTTCATCAATAGCATTATCAACTATTTCATATACTAAATGATGCAAACCTCTAGGTCCAGTCGAACCAATATACATACCAGGACGTTTTCTTACAGCTTCAAGCCCTTCCAAAACCTGTATTTGATTTTCGTTATAGCTTTCATTTACAGCCAATTTAAAATCCTCCCTTTATTTGCACAAATTAAAATAAAGTTTGTGCTCTTTTACGTAAGGTTGATACAGAAATTTGCGAAATATATACAACCTCTTCATTTTTTTTATCTAAGCAAACTATAAAACTTTTAGGTAATTCAAACGAAACATTTATTACTTTATTTTGTTCACTTGCTTTTTTTAAATAATTTTTAGTACTCTGGCAAATTGATGTATTTTCTATATCAAAAACACCTATTACATCTTTATCATTTATTGAAATTTCATTTCCAAGATGAATATACAATTTTACCCTCCTTTTTATATATTTAACTTACCGTTTGACATATACATGACTTTTGCTTTACTGTTTCTTACAGATTCTATATTACAAGTTGTTATAAAAACTTGCATTTCCTTTACTAAATCATAAACAAAACTTTGTCTTTGTTCATCTAGTTCACTCATAATATCATCTAGTAAAATTATAGGTGACTCATCAGTTTCTTCTTTATAAATGGAAGCTTGTGCTAGTTTCATAACAAAAGCCGTACTTTTTTGTTGTCCCTGTGAACCAAAATCTTTTACACTTAAATTATTTATTTTTAAAACTAGATCATCTCTATTTACACCTATTTGTGTATATCCAAGTCTTATATCATCTTTTATATTTTCTGATAATTTATTTAAATATATGTTCACCATTTCTTCATTAACTTTATCTGGAAACGTATAATTATTGTATACGTTTGATTGATATTTTATTTCTAAATTTTCATTATTATTTGATATACAATTATATAATTTATTACAATAATTATTTAACTTTTTAACATAATTATTTCTCATCAATGATATATATGCACCAACTATAGCTAATTGTTGATCCCAAATAAATAAATTTGATTTATCATCAAAACCATTAAAAATATTTTTTAATACCGTATTTCTCTGATTTATTAAAATATCATTTTTTCTTATATAATTCAAAGCCTTTGGTTTTAATTGAGAATAACATAAATCTATAAATACCCTTCTCTTTTCAGGAGAACCCTTTACATAATCAATATCATCTGGCAAAAAAGCTATACACTTAAAGTTTTCAAATAATTTATTTCCATTTTTCAATGGTACTTCATTTAATTTGATATTTTTATTTTTTATATTACCTTTTATTATTTTATAATAAATATCTTGTTGTCTCAAATTATCTTCAAAATTAATTTGAACTGTTGCTTCTTGTTTATTAAAACCTATATAATCTTTTTCTTTTGAATTTCTAAAACTTCTACATCCTGTCATTATCCAAATTGCTTCCAGTAAATTTGTTTTACCTTGAGCATTTTTTCCTAATATAACATTAAAATTTTTAGAAGGAGAAAAATTTATATTTTCTAAATTTTTATATC
>JAEXNS010000267.1 GCA_023439605.1 Bacillota bacterium
GTATTTAACCCTAACAGGCTATTTCTTGAAAGTTCGTGAAAACTAAGGAACCGCCGTGTACGGAACCGTATGCACGGTGGTGTGAGAGGTCGGGGGAATTATTTAATTTTCCCTCCTACTCGATTATGTAAATACTATAAGCTATTTATTCCAGTTTGTTTGATTTAAGAACGCCTTAATTTATTTACTTCATATTTAATTAATTCTTCGGGAGTTGGTCTAACTCCTTTACAAGGGATTTTAGCCCACTCAGCATGAATAGCTGGATCTGGATTAGAAAACCCCTCATCAATTGCTTTTTGAAGCTCAATCAATACTTGTTTTGTGCTAACACCATCTTTTTTTGCAATTATATCTATTGCCTTTTTTACATTCATTTTAAACCTCCATCATGTCTTAAATATTCTATGTATAATAATTATAGAGTAAATAACTCTATATGTCAATAGTGTATATAACTCTACGGTATAATATTAGTAACGAAATAAATATTGAGGGTGTTGATATGCATTATACACAGCGAATTAGAGATTTAAGAGAAGATTTGGATTTACGGCAGAAAGATGTAGCTGATTTATTAAATGTAGGTCAAAAAACTTATTCAGATTATGAATTAGGTAAAAGCCGCATACCAGTTGACAGTATTATTATCCTTGCAAAATTTTATAATGTCAGTTTAGATTATATATGTGGTGTTAGCAATGATAAACATCAATTCCCTGTAAAATGAGGTGCAGTATGGAACTAAAAATGACAATGGGTGAAAAGCTGAAAGATTTACGTACAGAAAAAGGCTTAACCACAAAAGAAGTCAGCCAGCTTACTGGAATCTCTGAGGCTGTTTATAATGGACTTGAGAACGATGCCGACCGTGATACTGGTTACAGCAGAATTGTTGCACTTGCTAAGTTTTATGATGTTCCTACGGATTATCTGCTTGGATTTACTGAAAGTCGCATCACAAAAAACATTGAGCTGAAAGAGCTAAATTTAACAGATAAAGCTATTAATGTACTGCTTTCTAAAAATCGGAATAATCATTTGCTTAGCAAATTGATTGAGCATAAGGATTTTTCAAACTTGATAAACTCCATTGATGTATATGTCCGTCAGCTTGCTGCTCCACATATCGGAACTGTCAATAATATGCTGAAAATTGCACAGCATGGGATTGAAAACTACTATTCAGAAAGCAAACCAAGACCAGATGAGTTTAATAATGCCATCAATTATATGAATGAAACGGTTATTAATGAGGACGATTTTCTGCGATTTCGTATCTCAGAACGGTTCAATCAGATACTGCGTGATGTTTATGATGACAATGCTAATCATAACGATAACCCACAGAATACAACAAATGAAGTTACTGGGCATATGGTTGATGTGCTTAATATGGTTAAATCAGGTGAAATAAAGCTTGATACTCCAGAAGATGCCGTCGCTATTATGATGGAGCGGATGGGAGCTTCACAAACAGATATGCTCTCCCTGTTTGATGAGCTGTTTGGCGTGGATGAGTAATAAATTTGCTAAAAACCTGATGCATATAATGTATGCATTAGGTCGATGTGTTTAATTATTTTGTAAAAATTAGCCGATTTATGGTTGTATTTATTATTATTATGTGGTATAATAATGTTATTATAAAGCCGTTTAATGATCGGAAAAGAGACTCCTTCATTTGAAGAAATATTATATTATCATAAGAAAAGGTGGTGTTTAAAGCAATATGGCAAAGAAAATTTATGCAGTAAAAGTAGGGAAAAAGCCTGGTATCTATACTTCTTGGGCAGAATGTAAAAGTGTAGTAGATGGATATCCTGGTGCTGTTTATAAAAGTTTCTCAACTAAAGAAGAAGCACAACAATTTATATTGAATAATGACGATAATAATGTGATACAAACAGAAAATCTAGTAATTGCATATGTCGATGGAAGTTATTCAAAAGATTTAAATAAATATTCATATGGATGCATAATTCAATTTAAAGGTGAAAAAATTGAATTATCTGGAGCAGGGACGGATGAAAAATATCTTGTAATGAATAATGTGGCTGGAGAAATATTCGGTAGTATACAGGCAATTTCATGGGCTATTTCTAATAATGCTAAAGAGATAATAATTTATTATGATTATGAAGGAATTGAAAAATGGGCAAATGATAGTTGGAAAGCAACTAAAAGTGGTACCATTGAATACAAAAAATTTATTAAAGATAGTAGAGAAAAAATAAATATAAAATTTGTAAAGGTTGTTGCGCATTCAGGAGTACAACTAAATGAAGAAGCCGATTTACTTGCAAAGAAAGCTTTGATTCAAGATACGTCATTAGATCTAACAGTAATTGAAGAAACGTTTATTAAGATTATGTGTTGTGAATTAACTGAGGATGATAAAAAGTCTATAATATACAAAAAAATGTTTATTAATGAAAGAAGAATAATAGAGTGTATAAAACAAATATGGACCATATCGGGGAAAAAAAGGAGCGATATTAAAACTATTGATTATATTATAGATTTCGATAGAAAATTATTATATATTAAATTATGTGAAAAAAACGGAACTAATCATAATAAATCATTAAAACTTGAGCAGGTATTGTAGGAGGAAACAATATAATGAGTGTGGAATATAAAAGGTTAAATTTAAATAGGGAAAAAATTATCACAACTATCAAACATTATTGTGCGATACATGATTATGAAAGCGATATTCCAGATAATTTTGAAAAAAGAGATGAAACAAGAAACCGATTAACTTTAACAATAGATACTAGGTGTTTGTTTATTGATTTTCATTTTAATAAAGATGGAACTACTACAATAGACGATGATTTTGGTGGGCAAAATTTAGATATAAAAAAAGAAGTCTGTTTTCATATTAGAGATAATTGTTTGATAGGCATGCCATCTAATAAAAATCAATGGTTTGTTGTTGAGGGGGTAAGCGAAGACGATTTTAATACAACATTACAGTTTATAAAAGAATCGGCATATTATAGAGAAACTATTTCTGAGGATTTACAAAAATCACAATATAAATATAAGGGTGCGTATGGAGAAAATATAACTATATCATACTATAACCAAAAAAACAACAAAATTCTTATCCAAGGCAAACCACTATTGCTTTACCTAGACGCAAAAGAAATTATTACAAATTTAGTAGATTACGAAGGGATACCAAAAGTTCTAAATGAAAATTTTGTAGCTTCAGTTGACAAAGATTTTATTATAGAGCAGTCAAAGTTGTTATTACCAAATTCATATGATAAAATTTGGTCAGAGAAGTTAAGAAAATGTATTTTACAAGCGGTGTATTATATGAATTTACACGATAAAATGTTTGATTATACAGGCTTGGCGTTTCATGGTTACAGAGCATTAGAAGGACATTTGCGTTATGTATTGAAAGAAAGTGGAATTACATTACTTGGTACAAACTTTGATCTTTTTGAAAATAAACAACTTAGAAGCGACTTTAAGAAAGAAGTACATAGTCATATTAGTGATCACCTAAAAGCCGATAATATCATAAAATATATTGAGGAAACATATAAATACTTTGGAGATAAAAGACATGCATATTTTCACTGGAATAATCCAAATATAACTGGTATAGACGATACTCGTGTAATTGAAAATGAGATTAATGCACAAGGGCTAATTAGGGAAAGTCTTAATCTAATTGACGATTATTTTAAAATATAAAAAAATATTAACATTAATTCTTTGACATATTGAATTAAAAGTGTTATAATAATAAATCATTATAAATTAAGGAGGAGATCAAGATGTGCCAATTTAAAATTGTATCGCTGGAACAACAACCATATGATGCTGTTATTTTTTCCGAGTCATATGATTCCCCTTTAGCTTATTTAAATGAAGTTGCCGACGAAATAAGGAAGAATCATTTTAAAAATGCCAAAATATTATTTGATGTATTACTTAGTATTGGGAACACAACTGAAAGGTTTATTGAGGCTACTTTTGATGGTGAACAATTTAATTTAAATAGTTTTAGAGTTATTCAAATAAAAAAAAATAATCAAATTAGGAAATATTGTGCCGATTTTTTTCATGAGAATAGTAACTTATTGGAATATTCCATTTTAACCCCTATCCAAAAGGAATTATTAAAAAAGGGTGCTGTTATATGAATACTGTCACTGATAATCTTAAATAAAACAAAATCGATGATATATTATCATCGATTTTGTTTAAAAAGCAATCACAATCAGCCCATTATTTTTTCTAGAACCTAAAAAATTATACGTTAAGTTAGCGCAAGCAAAATGTAACAAACTACGTAAAATAGGCACTATTTCAAAGCTGAAGCAAGTTTGAAGTAGCACTTGCCTCAATTTAATTCCCAAACAGCAAGAGTTGTGATTTTATTAAAAGAAGAACATAAAAAACTATGGGATATAACAAAGGATTCTTTGAAGAAAATAGTTCCTGAAGCTTCTTTTT